>NZ_JACVVH010000019.1:0-104224 GCF_016647865.1 Pseudomonas sp. S60
GCAAAACCCCCAACCCCCCGTATTTACTGGCGCTGCCAAAGTTGGCACGGCTCCTGCTATATGCTTAGTACAAAAACAATAACAAGCACTGCAACCCACAATAAGAACAAGACGAAACGGCTCACGCACAATAAGAACAAGACGGCGGAGGCGCAGCTAACTGATTCTTTTGGAGAGGATGAATGTTTGGGGTTTGCCCCACGATCAGGCAGAGAACAACAAAAACTGCACTAAAAAGCAGCGCCTGAACTGATTGGATCGACAGATCAACATGGCATCAGCGACCAAAGCAATCCGTTTGCTCTTTACCCCTGGTTTGGGGGTGGTCCACAAGCTTCGAGCTTGATGGCAGGGCACTCAACAAAAACAAGAAGCCCGTACAAAAACAATAAGAGCACGCAACGACTTCTTGGGGAGCTTAGGCTCCCCTTGTCGTTTCTACCCTTCTGGCAGGCATTCTGCGACCGCCTACACCATCCCGTCAGTAAATGCTAGAATCCCCGCCCATCATGCGGCCATTCTCTTATCCTTGGCCGAACATTCCTTCAAACAGTGCATCCCATGCTGAAGAAGCTGTTCCAGTCGTTCCGCCCGCCCGTGACGGGCCAGCATCACAGGCGCACCACGCCTGAGGTGATCAACAAGAGCCAGCATTCGCTGCAGCGCCACCAGTTCAGTCGCCACGCGGTCAATATCGTGGAGCGCCTGCAAAGCGCCGGCTACCAGGCTTACCTGGTGGGTGGCTGTGTCCGCGACCTGATGCTGGGCATCACACCCAAAGACTTCGACGTCGCTACCAGCGCCACGCCCGAGCAGGTGCGGGCCGAGTTCCGCAATGCGCGCATCATCGGCCGGCGTTTCAAGCTAGTTCACGTGCACTTTGGCCGTGAAATCATCGAGGTCGCCACGTTCCGTGCGCCGCACTCCGAGGATGACCAGGGTGACAGCCACCGTTCGTCGCATAACGCCAACGGCCGCATTCTGCGCGACAACGTATACGGCACCCTGGAGGAAGACGCGCAGCGCCGCGACTTCACCATCAATGCCTTGTACTACGACCCAGTCAGCGAGCGTATCCTGGACTACGCCAACGGCGTGCACGATGTGCGCAATCGCCTGTTGCGCCTGATCGGCGACCCCACCCATCGCTACCAGGAAGACCCTGTACGCATGCTGCGTGCTGTGCGCTTCGCAGCCAAGCTCGACTTCGGCATCGAAAAACACACGGTGCAGCCTATCCGCGAACTGGCACCGCTGCTGCGAGAAATCCCGCCAGCGCGCCTGTTCGAAGAAAGCCTGAAGCTGTTCCTGTCCGGCCACGGTGCGCTCGCCTTCGAAATGCTGGTGGACCTGCAGCTGTTCGAGCCGCTGTTCCCTGCCAGCGCGCATGCCCTGGACGAACGGCCCACCTACACCCACACGCTGATCAGCCAGGCACTCAACAATACCGACCTGCGCGTCAAACAAGGCAAACCGGTCACCC
Source organism: Pseudomonas sp. S60 (assembly GCF_016647865.1). Taxonomy (NCBI): domain Bacteria; kingdom Pseudomonadati; phylum Pseudomonadota; class Gammaproteobacteria; order Pseudomonadales; family Pseudomonadaceae; genus Pseudomonas; species Pseudomonas sp. S60. The sequence continues at coordinate 1,484 of NZ_JACVVH010000019.1, forward strand.
CGGCGTTCCTGTTCGCCGCACTGTTGTGGCCTGCCCTGCCAGCCCGTGTACTGCACCTGCAAAGCCAGGGTGTGCCGCCTATTCCGGCCATGAACGGCGCGGCCCACGACCTGATCGCCGAGCAGTGCGCGCGCATTGCCATCCCCAAGCGCTTCACCCTGCCTATTCGCGAAATCTGGGACATGCAGGAGCGCCTGCCGCGACGCAGTGGCAAGCGTGCCGACATGCTGCTGGACAACCCGCGCTTCCGCGCCGGTTACGACTTCCTGCTGCTGCGGGAAAGTGCCGGTGAAGAAACCGACGAGCTCGGCCAGTGGTGGACTGACTACCAGGACGCCAACGACAGCGAACGTCGCGACATGATCCGCGACCTTGGCAGCCGGGACGAAGCCGGCGGTACGCGCAAACGCAAACGTAGCGGCAGCAAACGCAAGCGTGGTGGCGAAGAGGCATTCGAGTGACAGTTCGCGCCTACATCGGCCTGGGCAGTAACCTGGACGCACCCGCACAACAGTTGCGCAGTGCGTTGCAGGCACTTGGCGAGATCGCGACAAGCCGCCTGGTCTCGGCCTCGGCGTTGTATACCAGCGACTCCTTGCTGCCCGGCCAGCCGCGTTACACCAACGCCGTTGCCGCGCTGGACACCGCCCTGGCGCCCCTGGCCCTGCTCGATGCATTGCAGGCCATCGAGGACGACCAGGGCCGCGTACGCAAGGAACGCTGGGGCCCGCGTACGCTGGACCTGGATATCCTGCTGTTCGGCGACCAGGTGCTCGACCTGCCGCGCCTGCAAGTACCGCACTACCATATGCATGCACGGCCTTTCGTGCTGTACCCCTTGGCTGAGCTGGTACCCGCCGATTTTCAGCTGGCCGATGGCCGCCGCCTCGCACAACTGCTTGAGGCGTGCCCGTACGCGGGTCTGGAACGCCTGTAACCAGTGCCCTTCGCCGCCCATACGCGGCCCGGTAACGCCAGTAACACCCTGATCGTAACAATGCGGTAACAGGGTGATTGACTTCCCCCACCTCGCTCACGACTATAGGCGTCCCGTGTGGCACCCTGATGCCGCGCACCCGTATAAACCCGTATCTAGGCCCGGACGGACCTGTGCCCGAACATCACACACGATGATGTGCCGCTCCGGAAAATGACTACACAGGTTGAACGCAGTCGTTTCCTACAGCGCCTGAACGAGGAATTTTCTACATGCCTGAAGTAACCCTTTCCACCCTTAATGGCCTGAAAGCCAAGGGTGAAAAAATCACCATGCTGACCTGCTACGACGCGACGTTCGCCAAGGCCGCCAGCCAGGCCGGTGTCGAAGTGCTGCTGGTGGGCGACTCCCTTGGCATGGTCCTGCAAGGCCACGACAGCACCCTGCCGGTCAGCACCGCAGACATGGCCTACCACACAGCCTGTGTGAAACGGGGCAACCACGGCGCGCTGATCCTCGCCGACCTTCCGTTCATGGCACATGCCACCCCGGAAGCGGCCTTTACCAACAGCGCCGCCCTGATGCAGGCCGGTGCACATATGGTCAAGATCGAGGGCGCCGCATGGCTGGCCGAAACCATCACCCAGCTGGCCCAACGGGGCGTGCCGGTGTGCGCCCACCTGGGCCTGACGCCGCAGACCGTCAACGTTCTGGGCGGCTACAAGGTGCAAGGCCGTCAGGAAGCCCAGGCGGCCCAACTGCGGGCCGATGCCAAAGCCCTGGAGCAGGCAGGTGCCGCCATGCTGTTGCTCGAGTGCGTGCCCAGCGAACTGGCTGCGCAGATCACACAGGCCGCCGGCGTGCCGGTTATCGGCATTGGTGCGGGCAGCGCCACTGATGGGCAGGTGCTGGTGCTGCACGATATGCTGGGGTTGTCGCTCAGTGGCCGGGTGGCCAGGTTCGTTAAAAACTTCATGCACGGCCAGCCAGATATCGACAGCGCCCTTGCAGCCTATGTACAGGCAGTCAAACAGGTCAGCTTCCCAGCCAGCGAACACGGATTCAGCGCATGAATACAGTCAAGACCGTTCGCGAACTGCGCGCAGCCGTGGCTAGGGCCCGCAGCGAAGGCAAGCGTGTCGGGTTCGTGCCCACCATGGGCAACCTGCACAGTGGCCACGCCGCACTGGTGGTGAAGGCCGCGCAGTGCGCCGATTTCGTGGTGGCGAGCATCTTCGTCAACCCGCTGCAATTCGGCGCCAATGAAGACCTGGACACGTACCCGCGCACCTTGGCTGCAGACCAGCAACTGTTGGTGGAATCGGGTTGCAACCTGCTGTTCGCGCCAGCCGTTCAGGAAATGTACCCCGACGGCGCCAGCGTGCAGACCCGGGTCAGCGTACCGCAGCTGTCCGAAGGCCTGTGCGGCGCCAGCCGGCCAGGCCACTTCGAAGGAGTGGCCACCGTGGTCAGCAAGCTGTTCAACATGGTACAGCCGGACCTCGCTGTTTTCGGCGAAAAGGACTACCAGCAATTGGCGGTGATACGCGCCATGGTCCGCGACCTGAACATGCCGATCCAGATCATCGGCCAGCCAACCGTACGCGCCGAGGATGGCCTGGCACTGTCCTCACGCAATGGCTACCTCACGCCGGAGCAGCGGGCGCAAGCCCCCGCCCTGTACCGTATTCTGCAGCACCTGGGCGCGGCCATCGCGCGTGGGCAGCGCGATTTCGCGACGCTGACAGCTGACGGGCAAGCGCAATTGAACGCGGCCGGCCTGCGGCCGGACTACCTTGAAGTGCGTCATGCCGTGAGCCTGCGCCCGGCGCTGCCCGATGACCGCGACCTGGTGCTGATCGCCGCCGCTTACCTGGGCACAACCCGGCTGATCGATAACCTCTACCTGCATGTTGAAGACAAAACCGCGTAGGTGTCTTTTCGGATCGGCCTTACACCTGGGTAGGGCCATTCCTACAGCCGCATTGACGCGCTGCTGGCACTGCAAAAGCTTCATCCAAATCCCCCGGTGATACCCATTCCCTGCGCGAGGCCTTTGCCTATAATGGTGCCAGTCTGAACGCGGCAATGACTGCCGTGTCCAAGGCAACACAATGCACAAGGGACCCCGCGCAATGGCGTATTACCGTAACCCACACGATGTCACGGCCCTGCCCGCCTGGCAGGCGCTTCAGCAACACCGCGATGCCATGCAAGGTTTCAGCATGCGTGAGGCATTCGCCGCCGATCCCCAGCGTTTCGAGCAGTTTTCCCTGAGCTCCTGTGGCCTGTTCCTGGACTACTCGAAAAACCTGATCACCGAGCAGACCCGCGACCTGCTGGTGAACCTGGCCAAGGAAGTGGGCCTGCAGGACGCCATCACCTCGATGTTCAATGGCGAGATCATCAACGCATCCGAAGGCCGCCCGGTGTTGCACACCGCACTGCGGCGCCCGGTCGGCGACAAGCTGAGCGTCAACGGCGTGAACGTCATGCCGGACGTGCACAAAGTGCTCAACCAGATCACCGAACTGGTCGGCCGCATCCACGATGGCCTGTGGCGCGGCTACAGCGAAAAACCGATCACCGATGTGGTCAACATCGGTATCGGTGGCTCCTTCCTCGGCCCGGAGCTGGTGTCCGAAGCACTGCTGCCCTACGCCCAGCGGGGGGTACGCTGCCATTACCTGGCCAATATCGACGGCAGCGAATTCCACGAGCTGTCGGCCAGCCTGCGTGCCGAAACCACCCTGTTCATCGTCTCGTCCAAGTCGTTCAACACGCTGGAAACCTTGAAAAACGCCATGGCGGCGCGTACCTGGTACCTGGCCCAGGGCGGCTCGGAAGCCGAGCTCTACCGCCACTTCATCGCCGTATCCAGCAACAAGGCTGCAGCCGTAGCCTTCGGTATCCGGGAAGAAAACATCTTCCCGATGTGGGACTGGGTGGGTGGGCGTTATTCCCTGTGGTCGGCCATCGGCCTGCCCATTGCACTGGCCATCGGCACCGCCAACTTCAAGGAACTGCTGTCTGGCGCCTACACCATGGACCAGCATTTCCAGACCGCGCCGTTCGAGAAGAACATGCCGGTGCTGCTGGCCTTGCTTGGCGTTTGGTACGGCAACTTCTGGGGCGCCAGCAGCCACGCGATCCTGCCGTACGACCACTACCTGCGTAATATCACCAAGCACCTGCAGCAGCTGGACATGGAGTCCAACGGCAAGAGCGTGCTGCAGGACGGCTCACCGGTGAAGACCGAAACCGGCCCGGTGATCTGGGGTGGTGTGGGTTGCAACGGCCAGCATGCCTATCACCAGTTGCTGCACCAGGGCACCCATTTGATCCCCGCCGATTTCATTGTCCCGGTGGTGAGCTTCAACCCGGTCGCCGACCATCATCAATGGCTGTACGCCAACTGCCTGTCCCAGAGCCAGGCCCTGATGCTCGGCAAAACCCGTGAAGAAGCCGAAGCAGAACTGCGAGCCAAGGGCATGGACGAAGCAGACATCGCCAAACTGGCGCCGCACAAGGTCATCCCGGGCAACCGCCCAAGCAACACCTTGGTGGTCGAACGCATCAGCCCTCGCCGCCTGGGTGCGCTGGTAGCCATGTACGAGCACAAGGTGTTCGTGCAGAGCGTGGTCTGGGGTATCAACGCCTTCGACCAGTGGGGCGTGGAGCTGGGTAAAGAGTTGGGCAAGGGTGTTTACGAGCGCCTGGTCGGCAGCACTGAAACCACCGCTGACGATGGCTCCACTCAGGGCCTGATCAACTACTTCCGCGGCCGCCATCGCGGCTAGCCCCTCCCTGTACCTACCCGTTCCCACCGGTATCCCACAGGCTTTTGTAGCTGTGTGTTGCAACCGGTGGGAGCAGGTTGAACACCCCCTTGCGCTACACTGTCTTATCGAATAGCCGTTGCCGTCCATCGCCCCTTACAAGAGCAGGACCACCGCCATGTTCGATCTGCGCAAATACCCGCAAGCCCTGGCCGTCACCCAGGCAGCCGCTTTATCCCCAGACGACTACCGCCGCCTCTACCGCCAGTCGGTCGACGACCCAGACACCTTCTGGGCCGAACAAGCCAAGCGTCTGCACTGGATCAAACCCTGGCAACAGGTGCAGCAGTGCGACCTGAACACGGGCGATGGCTGCTGGTTTGCAGGCGGCCAGCTCAACGTCAGCTACAACTGCATTGATCGCCACCTGGCCCAGCGCGGGGATCAGACGGCCCTGCTGTGGGAGGGTGACGACCCGGCCGATGCCAAGGCCATCACCTACCGCGAACTGCACCTGCACGTGTGCCGCCTGGCCAATGCCTTGAAAGCGCGCGGCGTGAAAAAGGGCGACCGCATCTGCATCTATATGCCCATGATCCCTGAGGCGGCCTTTGCCATGCTGGCCTGTACGCGCATCGGCGCAGTGCACTCGGTGGTATTCGGCGGCTTTTCCCCGGATGCATTGCGTGACCGTATTCTGGATGCCGACTGCCGCACCGTCATCACCGCCGACGAAGGCGTACGCGGTGGCAAACGCATCCCCCTGAAACAAAACGTCGACAAGGCCCTGGCCAGTTGCCCCGACGTAGGCACAGTGGTGGTGGTGCGGCGCACGGGGGGTAAGGTTGACTGGAGCGAGGGCCGTGACCTCTGGTACCACCAGGCGACCGAGCACGCCGGAGACCACTGCCAGCCCGAAGCCATGGATGCCGAGAACCCACTGTTCATCCTCTACACCTCCGGCAGTACGGGTAAGCCCAAGGGTGTACTGCATACCACCGCCGGCTATCTGCTGCAGGCGGCCCTGACCTTCAAGGTGGTGTTCGATTACCGCGACGGCGAGGTGTTCTGGTGCACGGCCGATGTCGGCTGGGTGACCGGCCACACCTACATTGTCTATGGCCCACTGGCCAACGGTGCCATTTCGCTGATGTATGAAGGCGTGCCCAACTACCCGGACAGCTCACGGTTCTGGCAGGTGGTGGACAAGCATTCGGTGAATATCTTCTATACCGCCCCTACGGCCTTGCGCGCCCTGATGCGCGAAGGCTCAGCGCCGTTGCAAGGCACCTCACGCCAGAGCCTACGGCTGCTGGGTACCGTTGGCGAGCCGATCAACCCCGAGGCCTGGCAGTGGTACTTCGAGGAAGTCGGGCAGCAGCGCTGCCCCATCGTCGACACCTGGTGGCAAACCGAGACCGGCGGCATCATGCTTACCCCGCTGCCCGGCAACCCCACGCTCAAACCCGGTTGCGCCACCCAGCCCATGTTCGGCGTGCAACCTGTGCTGCTGGATGAGCAGGGCCAGGTCATCGAAGGGCCCGGGGCGGGCCTGCTGGTCATCAAGGCCAGCTGGCCGGCGCAAATCCGCAGCGTCTACGGCGACCACACACGCATGGTCGAGACCTACTTCAAACCGATGCCGGGTTACTACTTCACCGGCGACGGCGCCCGCCGCGACGCCGACGGTGACTACTGGATCACCGGGCGCATCGACGATGTGATCAACGTCTCGGGGCACCGCATTGGCACCGCCGAGGTGGAGAGCGCGCTGGTGCTGCATGACAGCGTTGCCGAAGCCGCCGTGGTCGGCTACCCCCATGACCTCAAGGGCCAGGGCGTTTATGCCTTCGTCACTACCATGAACGGGGTTACACCGAGTGATGCATTGAAGGCAGAACTGCTGGCATTGGTCAGCAAGGAGATCGGCAGCTTCGCAAGGCCCGAGTTGATCCAGTGGGCACCCGCACTGCCCAAGACCCGCTCGGGCAAGATCATGCGGCGTATACTGCGCAAGATTGCCTGCAACGAACTGGATAGCCTGGGGGATACCTCCACCCTGGCCGACCCTGGCGTTGTACAGGGCTTGATCGAAACCCGTCTCAACCAGTAACCGGCGGCCACCTGGCCGCCCTGCACCCCAGGTCGCCATGGAAGCCTTACGCCGCCGCATTGAAAAACAGGTCATGAGCCTTACCGGGCTGGCTTTGGGCCAGCTCGACCTGGAGTCGCCCAAGGGCGACCCTGGCCTGTTCGGCCCGCACAGCCTCTGCTGGCGGGTGCATGGCGACTTCCCGAGCATGCTGGTGGGCGGTATCAGCGCCCTGATGCTGCAATTGCTGCACCCTCTTGCGCTGGCCGGCGTGTGGGACCATTCCAATTTCCGTCATGACTTGCTGGGCCGGCTGCGGCGCACCAGCCAGTTCATTTCTGGCACTACGTTCGGTGCCACCGCCGATGCCGAATGGCTGATAGAGAAGGTGCGCCAGATTCACCTGCAGGTCACAGGCCATGCGCCTGATGGCCGCCCTTACGCCGCCAGCGACCCACAATTGCTGACCTGGGTGCACGTGGCCGAAGTGAGCAGCTTTCTGGCGGCGCACCTGCGCTACCGTGACCCGCACCTGTCAGTTGCTGACCAGGACGCGTACTACGGCGAAATCGCACTGGTCGCAGAGCGCCTGGGGGCCCGCGACGTACCACGCACGTGCCTGCAGGTGGAGGATTATCTCCAGCACATGCGCCCTCAGCTCAGCTGCGATGCACGCAGCCACGAGGTGGTCAGCATCCTGCTCGATGCCCCGGCCCCTAGCCGCCTGGCACAGCCGGTGGGCAAGCTGATGCTGCACGCGGGTATCGACCTGCTGCCTGCCTGGGCGCAGCAATTACTGGGCCTGGGGCACGGCCCCCTGCAGCAGCGCATGATCCGGCTGGGCCTGCAACGCACCGCGCCAGTGCTGCGCTGGGCGATGCGCGATGGCTCGGCCCACCGCGCCCGCAGGCGCATGGGCATTGAGTAAGCGCTGCCGCCCGCTCAGCGGAACTGATTTAACGTGCCATACTCCAACCACCCCCTGCCCGCACAGACGAAGCGATACATGTACAAAGGATTGATGCGCGCCGTTGGCGCACTGCTGGCCTTGGTCGCCCTCTACAGCCTGCTCGGCTTCTTCATCCTCCCCGGTGTAGCCCTGCGTATCGCCAATCAACAGCTGGCCCAATACGCCACCGTACCGGCGCACCTTCAGCGGGTCGAATTCAACCCGTTCAGCCTGGAACTGACCCTGTGGGGCCTGCAGATCGGTGAACCGGGCAAGGAACAGCTGGCCTTCGAGAAACTCTACGCCAACCTGTCACTGGACAGCCTGTGGACCGGCGCCCTGCACCTGGAGGCAGTGGAACTGGCCAAGCTGCGCAACGAGGTGCTGTTCGCCAAGGACGGCACGCTCAACCTGGCGCGCCTGTTCAAGCTACCCCCCAGCAGCGCCAAGGCAGATGACCCACCGGGCAAGCCGTTCCCACTGCGTATCGGCAGCATCAAGCTTGAACAAGGCTACCTGCGCTTCGAGGACCAGCGCCCAAGCGAGCCCATCGAGTTTCTCTACGACAACATGAACCTGGAGCTGAAGAACCTCAGCACCCTGCCCGACGACAATGCCGACATGACCTTGGTTGCGAACGGCCCCAACGGCGGACGCATCGATTGGCAAGGTACCCTCAGCCTGTCCCCCATCGCTTCCGAAGGCACATTGAAGGTCACCGATGGCAAGATGAAGTTGTTCTGGCCTTATGTGCGCGATGCTGTGCCACTTGTGCTCGAGGACGGCAAGCTGAGCCTGAATACGCACTACCGCCTGAACCTGGCAAAAAAGACCGAGTTGGTGCTGGAAAACGCCTCGCTGCGGATTGCACCGTTCGCCATCAAGGCCCCCGATGGGCGCCCCTTGGCGCGCCTGGCCAACCTGGAATTGAGTGAAACCACAGTCGACCTGGTCAAGCAGCGGGTGACCGTTGGCAAGGTCCGCAGCGACAAGCTGGAAACCTGGGCCGCCCTGGAAAAGGACGGCCAGCTCGACTGGCAAACGCTGTTCGCCAGCCAGCCGGCCAAGGCCACGCCCAAGGAAAAGGCCGAACCGGCGGCTGCCGGGCCAGCCCCTGAACAGCCGGCCGCTACCCAGCCCAGCACGCCTTGGCAGGTGCTTCTGAAGGACGTGCAGTTGCGCAATTACCTGGTGCACCTGGCCGACCGCACCCAGAAGGAACCGGTGGCCCTCGACCTAGGCCCGCTCAATGCCGACTTGCAAGGGTTCGACAGCCTCAACAAGACGCCCTTCAAGATCAGGCTCGACACCGGGGTCGGCAAGCAAGGCAAGCTGCAGGCCAGCGGGCAGGTGAACCTGGCGCCGGTATGGGCAAAACTGGACGTAAACACCCACGATATCGACCTGCGCCTTGCGCAAGCCTACATCAGCCCTTACATCCTGCTGGAGCTGCGCAGCGGCATGCTAGCCAGCGACCTCAAGGTGGATCTGAAGAACACTGCCCCGCTGGCCTTGACGGTCACGGGCAAGGCGCAGGTGAGCCAGTTGCACACGCTGGACACCATCAAGAGCCGTGACTTCGTGAAATGGCAAGAAGTCGACGTAGATGGGCTCTCTTACGTGCACGGTGATGCGCTGTCGATCGACAAGGTCACGCTGCAACAGCCTTATGCGCGCTTCATCATCAACGAGGACCGCACTACCAATATCAACGACCTGCTGATTCCACAGCCAGCCAGCGCCCCGGCGACGGTACAGGCCAAGCCTGCTGCTACCAGCAACGGCAACAAGCTGCTGGGTGTGCATATTGGCCAGATCGTGATTAACGACGGTTCAGCGAATTTCGCCGACCTCTCCCTCACGCCCAACTTCGCCACGGCTGCGCAACAGCTGAACGGGCAAATTGGCACCATTGATAACCGTAAACCGCTTCCGGCCAAGGTGGAAGTCCAGGGCAAGGTCGACCGCTACGCACCGGTCACCATCAAAGGTGCCCTCAACCCGTTCGATCCACTCGCAAGCCTGGATATCGCCACCAGCTTCAAGCGCGTGGAGTTGACCACCCTCACCCCCTACTCAGGCAAGTTCGCGGGCTATCGCATTCGCAAGGGCCGGCTGAACCTGGACCTGCATTACCTGATCACCAAGGGCCAGCTGAAGGCCGAGAACAAGGTGGTCGTGGAGCAATTGCAGCTTGGGGAGAAGGTCGACAGCCCGGATGCCGTCGACCTGCCAATCCGGCTGGCGGTAGCGCTTTTGAAAGACACCCAGGGCAAGATTTCCATCGAGCTGCCGGTGTCGGGCGACCTCAACAACCCACAGTTCAGTGTAATGCCCATTGTCTGGCAGACCCTGCGTAACCTGGTGCTGCGCGCGGCCCAGGCGCCGTTCAAGTTCATCGGCGGGCTGATCGCCGGCGGCGGTTCGCAAGACCTCGGCACCGTGGCCTTCGCACCCGGCTCCAGCGAATTGGGCGGTGATGCTCAGGCGTCGCTGGACAAGCTGGCAGAAGCGTTGAAAAAGCGCCCCGAGCTGCGCCTTGAGATCGAGGGTACCAGCGCCCAGGCCAGTGACGGGCCGTTGATTGCCCAGCAGCGCCTGGAGCGTGAGTACCAGGCAACCTGGTACAAGATCCTGCAGCGGCGCGGCGACAAGGTACCTGCCAATGCCTCGATGCTGGCGGTAGACGATGGCGACAAGCCGGCAATGCTTGAGGGCATCTACCGCACCCGCCTGAAACAGCAGCCACCCGCCGAGTGGGAACAGCTTGGGCGTGACGAACGGGCGGCACGGCTGCGCGAGGCGGTGATCAAGTCGTGGTCGGAAAGCACCGCATTACTGCGCACGTTGGGCCAGGAGCGAGCCAGCAGTATCAAGGATTACCTGGTGGACAAGGGCAAGCTGCAAGATGACCGGGTGTATTTCATTGATACCAGCCTTGGCAAGCCGGAGCAGGATGGGCGGGTTGTGACACCGCTGCATCTGGATGCGGAGTAACGGGTTGGCCAACTAGACCGTAAACCAAGCAGGCAAAAAAAATCCGATACCAGCAGCTGGTATCGGATTTTTTGTTTAGCCAAATCCATTTGGCCAGCGGGACAATCCTTATTCTGCTTTCAGGCCGTCAGCAGAGACTGCTTTGACGCCTTTGATTTTCTTGGTCAGCGTTACCGCTGTGGTTTTTTGGGCTTCAGTAATAGCAACGTCCGAAGACAGCGACACAACACCTTTGTTGGTTTCGACTTTGATGTCGCTACCTGGGATGCCTTTCTCGGTCAGCAGGTCGCTCTTCACTTTGGTAGTGATCCAAGTGTCAGAGGTAGCCTCTTTGGCTTTGGTAGCCTCACCAGCTGCAAGCATCATTGGCGCTTGAGTGGCCTGGGCTGCAAAAGCGGCGTTAGCCATGGTCAGGGTCAGAGCGGTAGCAGTAGCGGCAGCGATGGCGAACTTCTTCATGTGAGTCACTCCTGTTTTTCGAAAGGTCTGCGCCCTGTGTCCTGGCGGCAGATACAAGACTAGTTGCAGGGCCTGTGCCAGCTTTCAGGATTGTGATTTTTTCTTATATATCAGATACTTATATAAATTAATAGGTCATCTGGATCGTGCATTCTGCAATCTGCACGATAAAACTGCATGCAAGATGCAAGTCCGCTAAAGGTTCCGCAGCGCCCATAAAAAAAGGGCCCCGATCGGGGCCCTTTTCTACCGCGTTGTCCCTACTCAGACGCCGGAGGCTTTTGCCGCAGCTACGTCTTTGATCGACAGCTTGATACGGCCGCGGTTGTCCACGTCCAGTACCAGTACTTCAACTTCCTGGCCTTCCTTGAGGATGTCGGTCACTTTCTCGACGCGGGCATCGCTCAGCATCGAGATGTGAACCAGACCGTCCTTACCAGGCAGGATGTTCACGAACGCGCCGAAGTCGACGATGCGCTCAACCTTGCCCACGTAGATCTTGCCGATCTCGGCCTCGGCAGTGATACCCAGGACGCGCTGCTTGGCCGCTTCTGCCGCTTCCTTGGTTTCGCCGAAGATCTTGATCGAGCCGTCGTCTTCGATATCGATCGAAGCCTTGGTCTCTTCGCAGATGGCGCGGATGGTGGCGCCGCCTTTACCGATGACGTCACGGATCTTGTCGGTGTCGATCTTCATCGCGATCATGGTCGGGGCGTTGGCCGAGAGTTCGGTGCGCGACTGGCCAATGATCTGGTTCATCTGGCCGAGGATATTCAGGCGCGCTTCCAGGGCCTGGCCCAGGGCGATTTCCATGATCTCTTCGGTGATGCCGTTGATCTTGATGTCCATCTGCAGCGCAGTAACGCCTTTGGCGGTACCGGCTACCTTGAAGTCCATGTCACCCAGGTGGTCTTCGTCGCCCAGGATGTCGGTCAGAATGGCGAACTTCTCGCCTTCCTTGACCAGGCCCATGGCGATACCGGCAACCGGCGCCTTCATCGGCACACCGGCGTCCATCAGGGCCAGGGAGGCACCGCAGACCGACGCCATGGAGCTGGAACCGTTGGACTCGGTGATTTCCGACACCACACGGATGGTGTACGGGAACACGTCAGCAGCAGGCAGCATGGCCTGAACCGAACGACGGGCCAGGCGGCCGTGGCCGATTTCACGACGGCCAGCACCACCCATGCGCCCACACTCACCTACCGAGAACGGCGGGAAGTTGTAGTGCAGCATGAAGGGGTCTTTTTTCTCGCCTTCGAGGGTATCCAGCAGTTGGGCGTCACGGGCAGTACCCAACGTGGCAACGACCAGGGCCTGGGTTTCGCCACGGGTGAACAGCGCCGAACCGTGAGTTTTCGGCAGCACGCCAACTTCGATGTTCAGCGGGCGCACGGTCTTGGTGTCGCGGCCGTCGATGCGTGGCTTGCCGTTGACGATGTTCTCGCGGACGGTGCGGTATTCGATTTCGCCGAAGATGTCTTTTACTTCAGACGCCGAAGGCTGGCCTTCTTCACCGGAGAACTTGGCCACAGCCTGGTCACGCAGCTCACCCAGGCGCGCATAGCGGTCGGCCTTGACGGTGATGGTGTAACCCTGCGAAACCGCTTCGCCGAATTCGGCGCGGATGGCATTGAGCAGTGCAGTGTTGGCAACCGCAGGTTTCCAGTCCCAGGTCGGCTTGCCGGCTTCTGCAGCCAGCTCCTTGACTGCCTGGATCACAGCCTGGAATTCGTCGTGGGCGAACAGTACGGCGCCCAGCATCTGGTCTTCGGTCAGCTCTTGGGCTTCCGACTCAACCATCAGTACGGCATCGGAGGTACCAGCAACGACCATGTCCAGGCTCGAGGCGGCCAGTTGCTCGTAGGTCGGGTTCAGCAGGTAGCCGGTGCTCTCATGGAAAGCAACGCGGGCAGCGCCGATCGGGCCTTCGAACGGAATGCCGGAAATGGCCAGGGCAGCCGAGGTACCGATCATCGCAGCGATGTCCGGGTCGGTCTTCTTGCTGGTGGAAACCACGGTGCAGACAACCTGCACTTCGTTCATGAAGCCTTCCGGGAACAGCGGACGGATCGGACGGTCGATCAGACGCGAAGTCAGGGTTTCTTTCTCGGAAGGACGGCCTTCACGCTTGAAGAAACCGCCTGGGATCTTGCCAGCGGCGTAAGTCTTTTCCTGGTAGTGAACCGAGAGCGGGAAGAAGCCCTTGCCTGGGTCGGCTTGCTTGGCACCGACCACGGTCACCAGCACGGTGACGTCGTTGTCGACGGTAACCAGCACGGCGCCGGTTGCCTGACGGGCAATGCGGCCCGTTTCGAGAGTAACGGTCGATTGACCGAACTGGAATGTCTTGATTACCGGGTTCACGGTTTCCTACCTTCTTCAGTGGCTCTTGGGGGAACTGGTTTCTTGCGAATGCTTGGGCAGCAGGGGGAATCGGCCCCGTCGACCGTCCAGATACAACACGAGGCTGGGAGCCTGGCGCCAAGCGGATAACCGCTCAGCATTGCCAGGCTGCCAACCTCGAATATACGCACGGCGTGCCCCTCGGCAAGGCTGGACAACAGCCTTGCCGAGGCCTGCGGCACGCCATGCACACCACCAACCAGGCCGTTATTAACGACGCAGGCCCAGGCGAGCGATCAGCGCGCTGTAACGGGTGGTGTCTTTGCCCTTCAGGTAGTCCAGCAGCTTACGACGCTGGTTAACCATACGAATCAGACCACGACGGGAGTGGTGGTCTTTGTCGTTGGCCTTGAAGTGGCCTTGCAGCTTGTTGATGTTGGCGGTCAGCAGAGCAACCTGCACTTCCGGGCTACCGGTATCGCCGGCGGCTTGCTGGTGTTCGGCAACGATCTTAGCTTTTTCTTCAACGCTGAGGGCCATGAGGCTTCTCCTGATTAAACGGACCCCGCGAACGGGTTCCAATAGGCCAGGGACTGCTCCCTGTATCAATAAAAGAGGTGTGACCGTGCCTACTGACAGCCAACCTCGGTTCCGCAGGTTCGGGCACATGCCCTGGCCTGTGGTTTCGGTCATTCCGACCGAATCAGCCGACGCGGCGCAATGCGCCCGTCTTCGCTCACCTCACCGATACCGATGAAGCGGGCATTGTGATCCTGTACCCGGACCATGCCGAATTGTGGCGCGTCCGGAGCGCGTACTGCCTGGCCGTGCAGCCAGTAGAACGCGCTGTGCTCGGACAAGCACACCAATGGCCAGTCCAGCAGGCCGCTGTCCGATGGCATCAGGAAGCGGTCGAGCGCTTCGTTACCGCCTTCGGCGTGGGCCTGTTCGAGCTGCTCGAGGGTTACCGTCTGGGCCAGGGCAAACGGCCCGGCCTGGGTCCTGCGCAGTTCGGCGACATAGGCACCGCAACCCAAGGCCTCACCGATATCCTCCACCAGGGTGCGGATATAAGTGCCCTTGCTGCAACCTACGCTCAGCCGTGCACGGGTGCCTTCGCACTCGAGCAACTCAAGCCGGCCAATAGTAACAGAACGCGCCTCGCGCTCCACTACCTCTCCTGCACGTGCCAGCTTGTAAAGGGGTTGCCCATCACGCTTGAGCGCCGAGTACATCGGCGGTATCTGGCTGATCGGCCCGCGAAAACGCGGCAGTACGCCTTCGATATCGGCACGACCAACGGTCACCTCGCGGGTCTGCAGTACCTCACCTTCGGCGTCGCCGGTGTTGGTAGTCTGGCCCATCTGCATGACGGTTTCGTAGCCCTTGTCGGAATCGAGCAAGTACTGCGAGAACTTGGTGGCTTCGCCAAAGCACAGCGGCAGCACACCAGTTGCCAGTGGATCGAGGCTGCCCGTGTGGCCGGCCTTCTCGGCATTGAGCAACCAGCGCACCTTTTGCAAGGCGGCGTTGGACGTAAAGCCCAAAGGCTTGTCCAGCAGAATGATGCCGCTGACATTGCGGCGGATACGTTTGACCTGGGCCACCGCTTACTCCTTGGTGTCCGGCTCGTCGGTATCCTTGTGCAGGCGGTCTTCGGCCACTGCACGTTCGATCAGCGCCGACAGGTGAACACCACGGTTAACGCTTTCATCGAAATGGAAATGCAGCTGCGGCACGCTGCGCAGTTGCATGGAGCGGCCCAGGTGCAGGCGCAGGAAGCTGGCTGCGCTGTTCAGCGCCTTCAGCGACTGCTGCACGGCGTCGGGGGTTTCCTCGCCCATCACGGTGATGAACACCTTGGCATGGCCCAGGTCGCGGCTGACGTCAACAGCGGTGATGGTGACCAGACCGACGCGCGGGTCCTTGACTTCACGGCGGATCAGCTCGGCCAGCTCGCGCTGCATCTGATCGCCAATGCGTTGGGTACGGCTATATTCTTTGGCCATTCTTGTTACCTGTAACTTAAAGCGGCAAACGCCCGGTCAGACCAATGCCTGACCGGGCGCTACCTGAAGAGGTGCTGCAAGCCGCCCCGTAGAGGGGCTGCTCGCAACGTGCCCGCCCTTAAAGGGTACGAGCCACCTGGACTTTCTCGAAGACTTCGATCTTGTCGCCGACCTTGACGTCGTTGTAGCTCTTCACGCCAATACCGCACTCCATGCCGTTACGCACTTCGGCAGCATCGTCCTTGAAGCGACGCAGCGATTCCAGCTCGCCTTCGAAGATCACAACGTCCTCGCGCAGTACGCGGATAGGGCGGTTGCGGTACACGGTACCCTCGATGACCATACAGCCAGCGATGGCGCCGAACTTCGGCGAACGGAACACGTCACGCACTTCGGCAACGCCCAGGATGTTCTCGCGAACATCGCTGCCGAGCATGCCGGTCAGGGCTTTCTTGACGTCTTCGATGATGTCGTAGATCACGTTGTAGTAACGCATATCCAGACCTTCCTGCTCGACGATCTTGCGCGCACCGGCATCGGCACGCACGTTGAAGCCGAACAGTACTGCATTCGAAGCCAGCGCCAGGTTGGCGTCGCTTTCGGTGATACCACCTACACCACCACCGATCACGCGAACCTGCACTTCGTCGTTGCCCAGGCCGCCAAGCGAGCCGTTCAACGCTTCGAGCGAACCACGCACATCGGTCTTGAGCACGATGTTGAGGGTTTTCTTCTCTTCCTGACCCATGGTCTCGAAGATGTTTTCCAGCTTGCCAGCGTGAGCGCGGGCCAGCTTGACCTCGCGGTACTTGCCTTGACGGAACATGGCAACTTCGCGGGCTTTCTTCTCGTCAGCCACCACCGACAGCTCGTCACCGGCTTCCGGGGTACCGTCCAGGCCGAGGATTTCGACCGGGATCGACGGGCCGGCTTCCTTAACAGGCTTGCCGTTCTCGTCGAGCATGGCACGCACGCGGCCATAGTTGGAGCCGCACAGCACCATGTCGCCCTGGCGCAGGGTACCGTCCTGAACCAGGATGGTGGCCACCGGGCCGCGGCCCTTGTCCAGGCGCGATTCGACGACTACACCACGACCTGGAGCGGTCGGGGTTGCGGTCAGTTCGAGGATCTCGGCCTGCAGCAGGACGGCTTCGAGCAGTTCATCAACACCGGTACCCATCTTCGCCGAAACCTTGACGAACGGAGTGTCACCACCCCAGTCCTCGGAGGTCACGCCTTCGACGGCCAGTTCGTTACGGATGCGATCGAGGTCAGCACCTGGCTTGTCGATCTTGTTCACCGCAACCACCAGCGGTACGCCAGCAGCCTTGGCGTGCTGAACGGCTTCGCGGGTCTGAGGCATCACGCCGTCGTCCGCCGCCACCACCAGGATGACGATGTCGGTGGCCTTGGCACCACGGGCACGCATCTGGGTGAACGCTGCGTGGCCCGGGGTGTCGA
Organism: Pseudomonas sp. S60; assembly: GCF_016647865.1. Classification (NCBI taxonomy): domain Bacteria; kingdom Pseudomonadati; phylum Pseudomonadota; class Gammaproteobacteria; order Pseudomonadales; family Pseudomonadaceae; genus Pseudomonas; species Pseudomonas sp. S60. The sequence goes on from NZ_JACVVH010000019.1 coordinate 18,516, forward strand.
GGAAAGTGACCATGCCGCGGTCGGTTTCCACATGGTAGGCACCGATGTGCTGGGTGATACCACCGGCTTCGCCAGCGGCAACCTTGGCACGACGGATGTAGTCGAGCAGCGAGGTCTTGCCATGGTCGACGTGACCCATGACGGTAACCACCGGCGCACGCGACTCGGACTGGCCTTCGAACTTCAGCGATTCGGCCAAGGAGTCTTCCAGGGCGGTATCGCTGACCAGGGTGACCTTGTGGCCCAGCTCTTCAGCGATCAGCTGTGCGGTTTCCTGGTCGAGCACCTGGTTGATGGTAACCGGGGTACCCATCTTGAACATGAACTTGACCACTTCAGCGCCCTTGACGGACATCTGGTTGGCCAGCTCGGAGACGGTGATGGTCTCGCCGATGGTCACGTCACGGATGACGGGGCCAGTCGGGTTCTGGAAGCCGTGCTGGTTACGCTTCTTCAGCTTGCCTTTGCCACCACGGCCACGACGAGCGCCATCGCTCTCTTCGTCGGTGGTGCGCGGTGCTGCACGCGGCGTAGGTGCCTTTTCCTTCTCTTTTACCTTGACCTTGATCGACACACGCGGCGCCTCGCCACGACGACGGTCGTCATCACGGGTACGGCTTTCGTTGCGACGGGTCTCGTCCTTCTTGCGCTCGGCAGCACGGGCTGCGGCGTCTTCGGACGCAGGGGCGTCGGCAACTGCCGGTGCAGCAGCGGCCGGTGCCGGTGCCGGTTTGGCGGCCGGTGCAGGAGTAGCGGCAGGCGCCTCAGCGGCCTGACGGCGTGCCTGCTCCTCGTTGCGCTGACGGACTTCGGCCTCGACCTTGTCACGTGCAGCGTTTTCAGCCGCACGGCGCTCTTCCAGCTCACGCTTCTGCTCAGCCTGGATTTCTTCCGGGCTGCGCTGCACGAATACTTTCTTCTTGCGTACTTCTACGCTGATGCTCTTGCTACCGGCGACACGCAGGGTGCTGGTGGTTTTGCGCTGCAAGGTAATCTTGCGCGGCTCTTCCGCCTTGCTCTTGTGGCTGCTCTTCAAATGAGTCAGCAGGGTCTGCTTCTCATTGTCGGTCACTACCTGACCGGCGTCGGTGTGCGGCAGACCTGCCTCACGCATCTGCTGCAGCAGGCGCTCTACCGGTGCCTCGACCTCTTGGGCCAGTTCTTTCACCGTGACTTGCGTCATGCACTTCTCTCCTCAGGCCGCGCCTAATTACTCGAACCAGTGGGCTCGGGCGGCCATGATCAACTTGCCGGCACGCTCTTCGTCGATGCCGTCGATGTCGAGCAGATCGTCGATCGACTGCTCGGCCAGGTCTTCGCGGTTAACCACGCCGCGCACCGCCAGTTCCGCTGCCAGGTCCTTGTCCATGCCCTCAAGGGAGAGCAGGTCTTCAGCTGGATGTGCGTCTGCCAGTTTTTCTTCGGTAGCGATGGCCTTGGTCAACAAACGGTCCTTGGCCCGAGCGCGGAGCTCATTGACGATATCTTCGTCAAAGCCATCGATGTTGAGCATTTCTTCCAACGGTACGTAGGCAATTTCTTCGAGGCTGGTGAAGCCTTCGTCGACCAGCACTTGGGCCAGCTCCTCGTCGACTTCCAGCTCGTCAATGAAATTGCGCAGGATGTCACCGGTTTCGGCCTGCTGCTTGGCCTGGATGTCCTTCTCGGTCATCACGTTCAGGGTCCAGCCGGTCAACTGACTGGCCAGGCGAACGTTTTGACCACCACGACCAATGGCTTGGGCCAGGTTGTCTTCGGCAACGGCGATGTCCATGGCATGGGCATCTTCATCAACGATGATCGCCGCGACTTCAGCCGGCGACATGGCGTTGATGACGAACTGCGCCGGGTTATCATCCCACAGGACGATATCCACACGCTCACCACCCAGCTCCCCGGATACAGCCTGGACGCGCGACCCACGCATGCCGATACAGGCGCCTTGCGGGTCGATACGCTTGTCCTTGGAGCGGACGGCGATCTTGGCTCGCGAACCCGGATCACGGGAAGCAGCCATGACTTCAATGAGGCCTTCAGCGATTTCCGGCACTTCAATGCGGAAAAGCTCGATCAGCATCTGTGGCGCAGTACGCGACAGGATCAGCTGAGGGCCACGGTTTTCGGTGCGAATTTCCTTCAGCAGTGCACGCAGGCGCACACCGACACGGAAGGTTTCGCGGGCAATGATGTCTTCGCGGGCCAGCAGCGCCTCGGCGTTGTTGCCAAGGTCGACGATGACGTTATCGCGCGTCACCTTCTTCACGGTGCCGGAGATGATTTCGCCAACGCGCTCGCGATAGGCATCCACCACCTGGGCGCGCTCGGCCTCACGGACCTTCTGCACGATGACCTGCTTGGCGGTCTGGGCGGCGATACGGCCGAATTCGATGGACTCGATCTTTTCCTCGATCACGTCACCGACCTTGGCAGCCGGGTGAGTGTCCTTGATCTTGTCGAGCCAGGTTTCGATGGCCGGGTCGTCCAGGTCGGCTTCGTCGACCACGGTCCAGCGGCGGAACGTCTCGTAGCTACCGGTGTGGCGGTTGATTTCCACACGCAGATCCACTTCGTCTTCAAAACGTTTTTTGGTTGCGGTAGCCAGGGCCACCTCCAGCGCTTCGAAAATGACGCCGGGGGGTACACCTTTTTCGTTGGATACCGATTCAACAACCAGCAGTACTTCTTTGCTCATCGTACGCCTCGCCTTGCGCAAGCCATTAGGCCCGGATAATCCGTCGGGCCCGGCACGTCTCAGTCAAAACTGGGAATAATATTGGCCTTGTCGATCGAATCGATCGGCAAAAGGAACTCCTGGTTGTCCACCTGGACCACCACATCCTGCTCCTCCACACCACGGAGAAGGCCCTGGAAGTTACGACGACCCTCGAAGGGTGAGCGCAGCTTGATCTTCACTTGTTCGCCGGCATGCGAGGCAAACTGTTCCAGAGTGAACAGTGGGCGATCCATGCCGGGAGAAGACACCTCGAGGGTGTACTCACTGCTGATTGGATCTTCCACATCGAGGATGGCACTGGCCTGACGGCTGACCGCTTCGCAGTCATCCACCAAAATGCCGTCTTCCTTGTCGATGTAGATGCGCAGTACCGAATGCTTGCCTTGGGAAACGTACTCGATCCCCCAGCATTGATAGCCCAGACCCTCGACAACCGGGGCCAACAAGGCCTGCAACTGTTCTAGCTTGCTCGACACCTGAACCCCCTCGTGCATGCTGTGCAAATAAAAAATGGGCGAAGCGCCCATCCCTGAAAGCGCCGTTGGACAACGACGCCTGAACTGTTCGGTTAGCAAAAAGCCCCTGAAAAGGGGCTCCGCTGAAGCTGGTTGCGGGGGCTGGATTTGAACCAACGACCTTCGGGTTATGAGCCCGACGAGCTACCAAGCTGCTCCACCCCGCGACAAAGCTGGGGCGAAAGTATAAGACCTAACCCGCTTGAGGGTCAATTCCAAACCGTCGCCTACAAGAAAGCCCGCTAAAGCGGGCTCTCAAGCTTTAATTGGTACCGAGAAGGGGACTCGAACCCCTACACCCTATGGGCACAACCACCTCAAGGTTGCGTGTCTACCAATTCCACCACCTCGGCAATACTACTTGAAACCCGTTACTTCTGCTCTTCTGCCGGAGGAGGTACATCACCCGAATTCGGAGTGGCTTCGCTCTTCTGTTGTTGGAGCACCGGTACATCATCATTGACTGCCGGTTTTGGCTGCTCTTTCACTTCTAGCACTGCCGGATCTGGAAGACCTGCTTGGCTAAGCTGGTGAGCTTGTTGCTTCGCGAAGTATCCTAACCCAAGTGCTGTCAAAAAGAAAGTGGCAGCGAGTATAGCAGTTAATTTACTTAGGAAGGTGGCCGAGCCCTGACTTCCGAAGACGGTATTGGAAGCGCCGGCACCAAACGATGCACCTGCTTCCGCCCCCTTGCCCTGTTGCAACAGTACCAGCACTACGAGCGACAGCGCTGCCAACAGATGAAAAACGACGATGACTGTTTCCAGCATTTTTTCAGTTTCCTGCGGCGCGACAAATTGCACCGAATTCGTCTGCGTTCAGGGAAGCGCCACCAATGAGGCCCCCATCGATATCCGGCATGCCGAACAGTTCGGCCGCATTGGCCGCCTTCACGCTGCCGCCGTAGAGCAACTGCACCTTCGCAGCTACTTCAGCATCTTCCGCCGCCAGCTGACCGCGGATGGCGGCGTGCACATCCTGAGCCTGCTGAGGCGTGGCCGTAAGGCCAGTACCAATGGCCCATACAGGCTCATAGGCAATTACTGCATTGGCAAAAGCGGCAACACCGAAAGCTTCGATGATACTGCTTAGTTGACGCCCGACAACTTCGAGCGTTTTGCCAGCTTCGCGCTCTTCCAGGGTTTCCCCTATGCACAGCACGGGCTTCAAACCTTTGGCCTGGGCCGCTGCAAACTTGCGGTTGAGTACTTCATCACCTTCGCCCATTACTTGGCGACGCTCTGAATGACCCACCAACACCAACTTGCAACCTGCTTCAACCAGCTGTTCCGGAGCAACTTCCCCGGTCAGCGCACCCTGTTCGGGCAGTACTGCAGAATTCTGTGCGCCGACGGTAATGTGTGTACCCGCCAGGCCATCAACCACTTGGTGGATGAACAAGGATGGCGGAAATACCGCGACTTCCACTTCGCTCGGCAGGGCGAGATTGCTCAAGCCCTCGGTCAGCTCAGCGACGCTGGCGCGGGTACCGTGCATCTTCCAGTTACCAGCTACCATAGGGCGACGCATGCTTTACCTCGTCGGTCAAAGTGGGCGCAGATCTTACCCAACCAGATCCGCGCTGGCAAGCGCCTTCAGGCACAAACTTCGCTGACCAATTTCGCCAGCGCCTCGGCATGCTGACGCACCTGCGTCTCGTCCTCGCCCTCGACCATCACCCGCACCAGCGGCTCGGTACCGGACTTGCGCAACAGCACCCGCCCGCGCCCCGCCAGGGCCTCGGTGACCTGCGCAGCGGCCTCTTTCACCGCCGGGTGCTCCAGCGGGTCGACCTTGCCTGCACCGAAGCGCACGTTGATCAACACCTGAGGGCATTTGCGCAGCGCCTGACGCGCCTGGGCCAGGGTTTCGCCGCGGCGCTTGAGCGCCATCAGCACCTGCAGCGCAGCAATGATCGCATCGCCCGTGGTGGTGTAGTTGCAGCACACCACGTGGCCGGAATTCTCGCCCCCCACCAGCCACTCGCGCTCAAGCAGTTCGGCCATGACATAGCGGTCGCCGACCTTGGCCCGCACGAACGGAATATCCAGGTCTTTGAGCGCCAGCTCCAGGCCCAGGTTGCTCATCAGCGTGCCTACCACCCCGCCCTGCAGCTTGCCGCGGTCCTGCAGGTCACGGGCAATGATGAACAGCAGCTCGTCGCCATCGACAATGGCACCGGTGTGGTCAACCATCAGCACGCGATCGCCGTCGCCGTCGAACGCGATACCCAGGTCGGCATGCCCCACCAGCACCGCAGCCTGCAGCGACTCGATGTGGGTCGAACCACAGCCTTCGTTGATGTTCAGGCCATCGGGCTGGGCATGCAGCACGGTCACATCGGCACCCAGTTCGCGGAACACGCTGGGCGCCACCTTGTAGGTGGCCCCGTGGGCGCAATCCACCACCAGCTTGAGGCCGGCAAAGCTGGTGCTGCTGGGCACGCTGCTCTTGCAGAACTCGATGTAGCGCCCGGCGGCATCGTTGATGCGCGATACCTTGCCCAGCTTGCTCGACTCGACCACGGTCATGGGCTGGTCGAGCAGTTCCTCGATCATCAGCTCGACCTCATCGGGCAGCTTGGTGCCCTGGCCCGAGAAGAACTTGATGCCGTTGTCGTCATGCGGGTTGTGCGAAGCACTGATGACGATACCGGCCTCGGCGTGGAACGTGCGCGTGAGGTAGGCGATGGCAGGCGTTGGCATGGGGCCCAGCAGCATCACATCGGCGCCGGCGGCAGACAGCCCCGCCTCGAGCGCGGACTCGAACATGTAACCGGAAATGCGCGTGTCCTTGCCGACCAGCACACGGCAATTGCCCTGCTTGCGGAAGGCCATGCCAGCAGCCCAGCCAAGCTTCAACATGAAGTCAGGGGTGATCGGGTATTCCCCGACGCGGCCACGAATGCCGTCGGTACCAAAGTATTTTCTGCTCATAGAAACTCCAGAATTCTTATTCGGCGCCTTGCACCGCAGCGATCATGCGCACCACATCGACGGTTTCGGCCACATCATGGACCCGGAGGATGCTTGCACCCTTGGTCATGGCCAACGCCGCCAGCGCCAGGCTGCCGTACAAGCGCTCGCCGACCGGACGCTCCAGCGTCAGGCCGATCATGCTCTTTCTCGACACACCCACCAGCAGTGGGCGGCCCAGGCGATAGAGCGCTTCCATATGTTTGAACAGGCTGAGGTTGTGCGCCAGCGTCTTGGCGAAGCCAAAGCCCGGGTCAAGGATGATTCTGCTGGCATCGATGCCAGCGGCCGCGCAGGCTGCCATGCGCTGTTCAAGGTAGCGCGCGACGTCCTCGATCACATTGTGGTAATGGGGGTCGTCCTGCATGTTACCGGGCTCGCCGCGCATGTGCATCAGGCAAACAGGCAAGCCGGTATCGGCAGCAGCATCCAGTGCGCCATCGCGCTCCAGGGCACGCACGTCATTGATCAGCCCGGCACCAAGGCGCGCGGCTTCGCGCATCACTGCCGGGGTGGAAGTATCCACTGACACCACCACGTCCAGCCGGCTGTTGATGGCCTCGACCATGGGCGCCACCCGCTCAAGCTCCTCGGTAACCGATACCGGACGTGCACCGGGCCGGGTCGACTCACCGCCGATGTCGATCAGCGTGGCGCCGGCCGCGACCATGGCTTCAGCATGGCGCAGGGCTTCGTCACGCTGGCTGAACCGGCCGCCATCGGAAAAGGAGTCTGGGGTGATGTTGAGGATACCCATCACATGGGTACGCGACAAATCAAGAACCCAGTTGCCGCAAGGCAACCGGGTCGGGTACTGCACTGAGCTCATAGCTGCCCTTAGTTTTGCGCCGCCGGACCACCGATTGGCGACTCGGGGCGGTCACCCTGAGGCGCTGCCGGGGTGCCTGAAGTGGAGTCATCATCCCAGTCACGCGGCTCGCGCGCAGTACGGCCGGCCATGATGTCATCGATCTGCTCGGCGTCGATGGTCTCGTACTTCATCAGCGCTTCGGTCATCGCATCAAGCTTGTCGCGGTTTTCGGTCAGGATCTGCTTGGCGGTGGCGTAGCAATGATCGATGATGCTGCGCACTTCGGAGTCGATCAACTTGGCCGTTTCGCCGGAGACGCTGGCCTGCTGGCTACCTGCACTGCGGCCCAGGAACACCTCGCCCTCTTCCTCTGCATACATCAGCGGGCCCAGCTTCTCGGACAGGCCCCACTTGGTAACCATGTTCCGGGCGATCTGGCTGGCGCGCATGATGTCGTTGGACGCACCGGTGGTGACACCGTCGAAGCCCAGGGTCATCTCTTCAGCGATACGGCCACCGTACAGGGAGCAGATCTGGCTGATGAGCGCGCGCTTGGAGAGGCTATAGCGGTCTTCTTCCGGCAGGAACATGGTCACACCCAAGGCGCGGCCACGGGGGATGATGGACACCTTGTAAACCGGATCGTGCTCAGGCACCAGGCGACCGACGATGGCATGACCCGCTTCGTGGTAGGCCGTGTTCTGCTTTTCTTTCTCGGACATGACCATGCTCTTGCGCTCGGCGCCCATCATGATCTTGTCTTTGGCCAGCTCAAACTCTTTCATGTCCACCAGGCGCTTGTTGGCGCGCGCGGCGAACAGCGCAGCTTCGTTGACCAGGTTGGCAAGGTCTGCACCGGAGAACCCGGGTGTACCGCGGGCAATCACGGCCGGGTTGACGTTGTCGCCAATCGGCGCCTTGCGCATATGCACTTTGAGAATTTGTTCACGGCCACGGATATCCGGAAGGCCAACCACCACCTGGCGGTCGAAGCGGCCAGGGCGCAGCAGTGCCGGGTCCAACACATCGGGGCGGTTGGTGGCAGCAATGACGATGATGCCATCGTTCATTTCAAAGCCGTCCATCTCGACCAGCAACTGGTTGAGGGTTTGCTCACGCTCGTCGTGACCGCCGCCCATACCGGCGCCACGGTGGCGGCCAACAGCGTCGATCTCGTCGATGAAGATGATGCACGGGGCGTGCTTTTTGGCCTGCTCGAACATGTCGCGCACACGGCTGGCGCCGACACCCACGAACATCTCCACGAAGTCCGAACCGGAAATGGTGAAGAACGGTACCTTGGCCTCGCCGGCAATGGCCTTGGCCAACAGGGTTTTACCGGTACCGGGTGGGCCGACCATCAGCACGCCGCGAGGAATGCGGCCGCCAAGGCGCTGGAACTTGCCAGGGTCACGCAGGAACTCGACCAGCTCGCCGACCTCTTCCTTGGCCTCGTCGCAACCCGCGACGTCAGCCAGGGTGGTCTTGACCTGGTCTTCGGACAGCAGGCGTGCCTTGCTCTTGCCGAAGCTCATGGGGCCGCCCTTGCCGCCCGCACCGCCTTGCATCTGGCGCATGAAGAACATGAACACCGCAATGATGACCAGGATCGGGAAGCTGGCAACCAGCAATTGCGTCCAGATGCTCTGCTGCTCAGGCTGTTTGCCTTCCACAGTGACGTGGTTGTCTACCAGGTCGCCGATCAGGCCATTGTCGGTAATGGCCGGGCGCACGGTCTTGAAGCTGTCGCCGTCGGAGCGCTTGCCGGTGATGATGTAGCCGTCGACGGTCACTCGCTCGACCTTGCCATCCTTGACCTGCTGGATGAAGTCGGAATAGTTGAGGGTCTGCGGCTCGTTAGGGCTTGAGAAGTTGTTCATCACCGTCACAAGGACAGCTGCGATGATCAACCAGAGGATCAGATTCTTTGCCATGTCGTTCAATTCGCTACCCTCTGAGGCCGGCGCACGACGCAGCCGTGCCTCGCATGATATTCATCGCCCTAACTTACTACATTACCTACGCAACCGCAGGCACCGTCTGTAACCCTTTGTGAAATCCAGACTACACGAAGTTCGGACGATCCTGACGCAGTGGCCGATTGGAATTAACTATCGGCCACCCCGCTTCAAACCTTGTCATGCTCCTTTGAAACCCTTGCCCAGCAAGTACTGCTCGCGCGAGCGGTCCCGCGACGACGACGGCTTGCGCATCTGTACCTTGTCGAACTTGCTGCGCACGTCCTTGAGGTAAACGTCGAAGCCCTCACCCTGGAAGATCTTGATCAGGAAGTCCCCACCGGGCTTGAGCACGCGGGTCGCCAGGTCCAGGGCCAGCTCGCAGAGGAACATGGCACGTGGCATGTCCACTTCGGGCGTACCACTCATATTGGGGGCCATATCGGAAATCACAAGGTCCACGTGCGAATCGCCGACGGCCTCGAGAATGCGCTGCAGGACTTCATCGTCGGTGAAATCGCCGTGAATGAAGGTGACATCGGGGATGGAGTCCATTTCAAGGATGTCAGAGGCGATCAGCCGGCCCTGGCCACCAATCAGACGACTGGTCACCTGCGACCAGCCACCCGGGGCGGCCCCCAGGTCGATTACGCTCATGCCAGGGCGGATCAGCCGGTCCTTTTCCTGGATCTCGAGCAGTTTGTAACTGGCCCGCGAACGGTAGCCATCCTTTTGCGCCTGCTTGACGAAAGGGTCGTTGAAGTGTTCGCGCAGCCAGTTGGCGCTGCTTTTGGAACGTTGTACCACGGGGCACCTCGATGATATGCGTCGTGATTGACTGGGCGGAGCCGGGGGCCCTCGGGTAAAATGCCTGTCAATTTTACAGAATCAGACGGAAAGGGTCAGATTATGCCGCTCAATAACGAGCAGAAGAAGCAATACAAGTCCATTGGTCATGACCTGAAGCCGGTCCTGATCGTTGCTGGCAACGGCTTGAATGAAGGCGTGGTCGCCGAACTTGAGCGCGCGCTGGTCGACCATGAGCTGATCAAGGTCGAGATTCGTTCGGAAGACCGCGAAGAACGCGCCGAAACCATCGCCGCGCTGTGCAAGGCCGGCCGTGCCGAACTGGTGCAGACCATCGGCAAGAAAGCCCTGATCTACCGCAAGAACCCACAGCCGAACAAGCAGCTGTCCAACATTCACCGTTACAAGTAACGGCAAGGTCGCTTGTGGGAGCAACCGTCTTACCTACCCGTTGGCGCCTCGCGCATCGCCGGCAAGCCGGCTCCCACAAAAGCCTGGCAGTGGGCTGCGCCTAGCGGCGCGGCCTGACCGGAACGGGCTGGGCCACCAGCACGATGCCGGAAAAACCCAATACCAGAAAACAGAACATCTGCCAGCGCTCGCCCACCGAGATGCCGTAGCGCAGGGTGTAATACCCCACGCACGCCCCCAGGCCGAGCAACAGCATCTGGCCCCGGAACTGCCGCCACCATGCCGGCAGGCCGTCCACCCTCGCCAGCACCGCCAGCTGGGTCAACAAGCCTAGCAATGCCACCCCGATCAACCAACGGTCGATCTGGCCGGCGATATCCTGCACCAGAAGCGGCGCCAGGCCACTGACTTTCAGCGCAGGCACCAGCCCTACATGGAACACCCATAGGCCGCCAACCCAGAAAACCTGGGCCAGCTGCCAGAGGATCCCCTCCAGGGATGGCGCCCGCAGGCGCCGGTCAGATGTGCTGGACTTCGACAATCTCGTACTCGACCGTGCCGCTTGGCGTCTTGATGACGACGACGTCGCCTTCTTCCTTGCCGATGATGGCCTTGGCGATCGGGGCGCCGCTCGAGAGCTTGCCCTGTTTCACGTCAGCTTCATCTTCACCGACGATCTGGTACTTCACTCGCTCGTCGGTCTCGGTGTTGGCCAGCTCGACGGTAGTGCCGAAGATGACTTTGCCGGTGTGCGGGATGGTCTTCACGTCGATGATGACCGCGTTCTGCAGGCGGCCTTCGATATCGCGGATACGCGCTTCAACCATGCCCTGCTCTTCGCGCGCGGCATGGTATTCGGCGTTCTCCTTCAGGTCGCCCAGCTCGCGCGCTTCGCCAATGGCCTGGCTCAGGCGCGGGCGCTCGGTCTTGCTCAGAAACAGGTGTTCCTCTTCCAGGGCGCGTGCGCCCTGGACGGTCATCGGGTACTTGATAATGCTCATGCTTTCATTCCTGCATGCAGATCCTGCAAGCGACGAACGGTCTTTTCCGGACCGAATTTCAGCGCTTCACAGATGGCTTCACCGGCCGCAATGGTCGTGGTGCAGTAGATTTTGTGCTGCAGCGCATTGCGACGAATCGAGTAGGAATCGGCGATCGACTGCCGGCCTTCGGTGGTGTTGATGATCAGCGACACCTCGTCGTTCTTGATCATGTCGACCACATGCGGGCGGCCTTCGGTTACCTTGTTCACGCGGCGCACTTTAAGGCCAGCCGCTTCGATAACCTTGGCGGTACCCGCCGTTGCAACCACTTCGAAGCCCAGGGCGATCAGGTCGCGGGCAACGCCAGCCACCTGTGGCTTGTCGTCGTCACGCACGCTGATGAACGCGGTACCACCGGTCGGCAGCACTTCGCTGGCACCCATCTGGGCTTTGGCGAACGCTTCACCGAAGGTATCACCAACACCCATGACCTCACCGGTCGATTTCATCTCAGGGCCGAGGATCGGGTCAACCCCCGGGAACTTGGCGAACGGGAAGACGGCTTCCTTGACGCTGTAGAAGTTCGGGATGATTTCCTGAGTGAAGCCCAGCTCCTTCAAGGTTTTGCCGGCCATGACGCGGGCCGCGATCATGGCCAGGGAAGTGCCGATGCACTTGGACACGAACGGCACGGTACGCGAGGCGCGCGGGTTGACTTCGATCACGTAGATCTTGTCGCCCTGCAGGGCCAGTTGCACGTTCATCAGGCCGACGACACCCAGCTCAAGGGCCATCTTGGCAACCTGTACGCGAACTTCGTCCTGCACTTCCTTGCTCAGCGAGTAAGGTGGCAGCGAGCACGCCGAGTCACCGGAGTGAACGCCGGCCTGTTCGATGTGCTGCATGATGGCGCCGATGACCACGTCGGTGCCGTCGCACACGGCGTCCACGTCCATCTCGATGGCGCAGTTGAGGAAGTGGTCCAGCAGTACCGGGCTGTCGTTCGACACCTGCACCGCTTCACGCAGGTAGCGCTTGAGCTCGTCCAGTTCGTAGACGATCTCCATGGCGCGACCACCCAGTACGTAGGACGGGCGCACCACCAGCGGGTAACCGATGCTGCCAGCTGCGCTGATCGCCTCTTCTTCGCTGCGCACGGTCGCGTTTGGCGGCTGCAGCAGGTTCAGGCGCTGAACCATCTGCTGGAAGCGCTCACGGTCTTCGGCGCGGTCGATGGCGTCCGGGCTGGTACCGATGATCGGTACGCCAGCCTCTTCCAGGGCGCGGGCCAGTTTCAGCGGGGTCTGGCCACCGTAGTGGACGATCACGCCTTTCGGTTTCTCGACGCGGCATACTTCCAGCACGTCTTCCAGGGTGAGCGGCTCGAAGTACAGGCGGTCCGAGGTGTCGTAGTCGGTGGAGACGGTTTCCGGGTTGCAGTTGACCATGATGGTCTCGTACCCGTCTTCGCGCAGCGCCAGTGCCGCATGCACGCAGCAGTAGTCGAACTCGATGCCCTGGCCGATACGGTTAGGGCCGCCACCCAGAATCATGATCTTGTCGCGGGTCGACGGGTTGGCCTCGCACTCTTCCTCATAGGTGGAGTACAGGTAGGCGGTGTCGGTGGCGAACTCGGCGGCGCAGGTGTCGACGCGCTTGTACACCGGGAACACTTCCAGCTTGTGGCGGTGACGGCGCAGGTTCTTGTCGGTGATGCCCAGCAGCTTGGCCAGGCGCTGGTCCGAGAAGCCCTTGCGCTTGAGGCGCAGCATCAGGCTCTTGTCGATCGACGACAGGGCCAGGGTCTTGACCTTCTCTTCTTCCTTGATCAGATCTTCCATCTGCACCAGGAACCACATGTCGATGCCGGTCAGGGCAAAGATTTCTTCGCAGGTCATGCCCGAACGCATAGCGTCAGCCACGTACCAGATACGCTCGGCGCCCGGCACGGTCAGTTCGCGCTTGAGGATACCGGCAGCTTCCGGGCTGGCCAGGTCAACTTTCGGGTCCAGACCGCAGGCACCGACTTCCAGGCCGCGCAGGGCTTTCTGCAGGGACTCCTGGAAGGTACGGCCGATGGCCATGACTTCACCCACGGACTTCATCTGGGTGGTCAGGCGGGCGTCGGCTTTCGGGAATTTCTCGAAGGCGAAGCGTGGCAGCTTGGTGACCACGTAGTCGATCGACGGCTCGAAGGACGCCGGGGTGCGGCCGCCGGTGATGTCGTTCTGCAGCTCATCAAGGGTGTAGCCGATGGCCAGCTTGGCAGCGATCTTGGCGATCGGGAAGCCGGTAGCCTTGGAGGCCAGCGCCGACGAACGGGAAACCCGCGGGTTCATCTCGATGACGACCATGCGGCCGGTGTTCGGGCAGATACCGAACTGCACGTTGGAACCGCCGGTTTCCACACCGATTTCACGCAGCACCGCCAGCGAGGCGTTGCGCATGATCTGGTATTCCTTGTCGGTGAGGGTCTGCGCCGGGGCTACGGTAATCGAGTCACCGGTGTGCACGCCCATCGGGTCGAAGTTCTCGATCGAGCAGACGATGATGCAGTTGTCCTTCTTGTCGCGGACCACCTCCATCTCGTATTCCTTCCAGCCGATCAGCGATTCGTCGATCAGCAGTTCCTTGGTTGGCGACAGGTCCAGACCACGGGTGCAGATTTCTTCGAATTCTTCACGGTTGTAGGCAATGCCGCCGCCGGTGCCGCCCATGGTGAACGAAGGGCGAATGATGCAAGGGAAGCCCAGCTTCTCCAGTACCGCATTGGCCTCTTCCATGCTGTGGGCGATGCCCGAGCGCGGGCACTCCAGGCCGATGTCTTTCATGGCCTTGTCGAAGCGCGAGCGGTCTTCGGCCTTGTCGATGGTGTCAGCGTTGGCACCGATCATCTCCACGCCGAACTTTTCCAGCACGCCGTGGCGCTCCAGGTCCAGGGCGCAGTTCAGTGCGGTCTGGCCACCCATGGTCGGCAATACCGCGTCCGGGCGTTCCTTCTCGATGATCTTGGCCACCGACTGCCACTTGATCGGTTCGATGTAGGTGGCGTCGGCCATGGCCGGGTCGGTCATGATGGTGGCGGGGTTGGAGTTCACCAGGATGACGCGGAAACCCTCTTCGCGCAGGGCTTTACACGCCTGGGCGCCGGAGTAGTCGAATTCGCAGGCCTGGCCGATCACGATCGGGCCAGCGCCGAGAATCAGGATGCTTTTGATGTCTGTACGTTTTGGCATGGTGGTCACTCAAATCCGGGGTCAGTCGGCAAGCCGCTTTGAACAATCTGGGTCAGGCGCTGCCGGGCGCAGCAGAGCGCGCCCGGGGCCTTGAAGCAGGATGCTCAGCGGCGCTTGGCCATGGCATCGGTGAAACGATCGAACAGGGGCGCGACATCGGTCGGGCCCGGGCTTGCCTCAGGGTGGCCCTGGAAGCTGAACGCGCTCTTGTCGGTGCGTTCGATACCCTGCAGGGTACCGTCGAACAGCGACTTGTGGATGGCGCGCACATTGCCGGGCAAGGTCGCTTCGTCAACGGCAAAGCCATGGTTCTGGCTGGTGATCATGACCACGCCGGTGTCCAGGTCCTGGACCGGGTGGTTGGCACCGTGGTGGCCGTGGCCCATCTTCACGGTCTTGGCGCCGGAGGCCAGGGCCAGCAGCTGGTGGCCCAGGCAGATGCCGAAGACCGGGATGTCGGTTTCAAGGATTTCCTTGATGGCCTGGATGGCGTAGTCGCAAGGCTCGGGGTCGCCAGGGCCGTTGGACAAGAACACGCCATCGGGGTTGAGCGCCAGCACTTCGCTGGCCGGGGTCTGGGCCGGCACCACGGTGACGCGGCAGCCACGGGCAACCAGCATGCGCAGGATGTTCAGCTTGACGCCGTAGTCGAAGGCCACCACGTGGTACGGCAGGTCGGCAGCGTCAAGGGTGGGGTGGCTGTCGGTTTTCAGTTCCCACACGCTGGAGCGCCACTCGTAGCGTTCCTTGGTAGAAACGACCTTCGCCAGGTCCATGCCCTTGAGGCCTGGGAAACCACGCGCGGCGGCGATGGCGGCTTCTTCGCTGATGTCGTCACCGGCCAGGATGCAGCCGTTCTGAGCGCCCTTCTCACGCAGGATACGGGTAAGGCGACGGGTGTCGATGCCGGCGATGGCTACCACATTGTTGGCCTTGAGGTACTCCGGCAGCGACTGGGTGTTGCGCCAGTTGCTGGCCAGCAGCGGCAAGTCACGGATGACCAGGCCGGCGGACCATACACGGTTCGACTCGGCGTCTTCCGGGGTGGTACCGGTGTTGCCGATGTGCGGGTAGGTCAGGGTGACGATTTGCTGCGCATAGGAAGGGTCTGTAAGGATTTCCTGGTAGCCGGTCATAGCGGTGTTGAAAACCACTTCACCAACGGTCTGACCGTCGGCACCGATTGCCTCACCGCGAAAAATACTGCCGTCGGCAAGGGCGAGTATGGCTGGCTTTGTCAAGAAGACCTCCCGTAAATCAAGCATGAAGGGGCGATCGCAGGTTGCAAAAAAGCGGAGTGACGTATGGACACGTCACCCCGCTTTCATGTGCTGAATTCAATTCGCTGCGCGCTTTTAGTGGACACACTAAAGCTGTAGCTTACAGAAAAGTGCGTTTTCGGTCTACCGCAGATGTGCCTCTAAAACACAAGAATGCGACAGGCCAGTAGCCGCAATGGGGGAGCGGGCTCACCACAAGGTGAACCCGACACCGCCTGCAACTCAATGCAGCTCGAGCACATCCTGCATGTCATACAGCCCGGCTTCACGCCCATCGAGCCACAGGGCCGCACGCACGGCCCCCTTGGCAAAGGTCATGCGGCTTGAAGCCTTGTGGGTGATTTCAAGGCGCTCACCCTCGGCAGCGAACAGCACGGTGTGGTCACCCACCACATCACCGGCACGCACGGTGGCAAAACCGATGGTCTTGCGGTCGCGCGCGCCCGTCTGACCCTCACGGCCGTACACCGCCACTTCCTGCAGATCACGGCCCAGCGCACTGGCAACCACTTCGCCCATGCGCAGCGCAGTGCCCGACGGCGCATCCACCTTGTGCCGGTGGTGCGCCTCGATGATCTCGATGTCCACGTCATCACCCAGCACGCGCGCGGCGATGTCCAGCAGCTTGAGGCTGAGGTTTACGCCGACGCTGAAGTTGGCCGCGAAGACGATAGGGATGTCCTTGCCCGCCTCGGCCAGCAGGTGTTTTTCTTCCACGGTGAAGCCGGTGGTACCAATCACCATCGCCTTACCGTGCTTGCGGCAGAACGCGAGGTTTTTCAGGGTTACCGAAGGGTGAGTGAAGTCGATCAGCACATCGAAGTCATCGGCAACCTTTGCCAGGTCGTCAGACAGCAGCACGCCAATGCGGCCCAGGGCCGCCAGCTCGCCTGCATCGGCCCCGACCAGGGAGCTGTCAGGGCGGTCGATGGCTGCCGTCAGCCCGGCACCTGCGGTTTGCTGCACCGCTTCGACCAGGATCTTGCCCATACGCCCTGCCGCGCCCATCACTGCAATACGTCGCATAGCCTTTTCCTTGTCAGAGATCGCCGAAGAAGCGCTTCACGCCATCGAACCAACCGCTGGCCTTGGGCGAATGGGAGCTGTCACCTTCCAGCGAGTCACGCAATTCTTCGAGCAGTTCGCGCTGACGGCGGCTGAGGTTGACCGGCGTTTCCACCGCCACACGGCACAGCAGGTCACCAGCCCCCCCCCCGCGCACGGGCGCCACGCCCTTGCCGCGCAGGCGGAACTGCTTGCCGGTCTGGGTGCCTTCGGGAATGCGCAACTTGACCCGGCCATCGAGCGTTGGCACTTCCAGCTCACCACCCAGGGAGGCATCGGTGAAGCTGATAGGCACTTCGCAGTACAGGTGCTTGCCGTCGCGCTGGAAGATTTCGTGCTCGCGCACGTTGATGACTACGTACAGGTCACCGGTTGGCCCGCCGTGGCTACCGGCCTCGCCTTCACCCGACAGGCGAATGCGGTCACCGGTATCGACACCCGCCGGCACCTTGACCGACAGCGTCTTGTATTCTTCGACCCGGCCTTCGCCATGGCAGGCGTTGCACGGGTCGGTGATGATCTTGCCCTGGCCATGGCAGCGCGGGCATGTCTGCTGCACCGAGAAGAAGCCCTGCTGCATGCGCACCTGGCCAATACCGCCACAGGTCGGGCAGGTGGTCGGCGTAGAGCCCTTCTTGGCACCCGTGCCATCGCACGGCTGGCAGTTGACCAGGGTGGGTACGCGGATGCTCACCGTGGTGCCACGCACGGCTTCTTCAAGGTTCAGCTCGAGGGTATAGCGCAGGTCGCTGCCGCGCTGGGCACCACCGCGGCCGCCGCCGCGGCCACCGCCGAAGAAGTCGCTGAACACGTCACCGAAGATATCGGAGAAGTTGGCGCCGCCGAACCCTGCACCGCCGCCACCCATGCTTGGGTCGACACCGGCGTGGCCATACTGGTCGAACGCCGCACGCTTGCTGGCATCGGACAGTACTTCGTAGGCCTCGTTGGCTTCCTTGAATTTGTCTTCCGATTCCTTGTCACCGGGGTTGCGGTCCGGGTGGTACTTCATCGCCAGACGGCGGTAAGCCTTCTTGAGGTCGCCATCGGTGGCGCCGCGCTCGACACCCAGCACCTCATAATAATCACGCTTGGACATAGGTCATTTGCACCTTGTTGGGCGTTCGGCATCTGCGCCGCGCCGTCAGCACCTGCACGGCCCCAAGGCTGACAGATGCTGTAAAAATTCTCGAATTCCAGATACGCCAACGCGGGAGCAAGCCCCCGCGCGGCGACATCCTACCAGCTCACCACCAAGCGGCGGTGGGCTGGCCGACAACATGCAGGGTTTACTGCTTGTTGTTGTCTTTCACTTCTTCGAACTCGGCATCCACCACGTCATCGTGCTTGGCTTCCGGCTCGGCCTGCTGCGCGCCACCCTGAGGCTGTTCAGCCGACTGCTCGGCGTACATCTTCTGGGCAACCGGGGCAGAGACCTTGGACAGCTCTTCGACCTTGGCGTCGATCGCGGCCTTGTCGTCGCCTTTGACGGCGGCTTCCAGGGCAACGACAGCCGCTTCGATGGCCGTTTTCTCGTCGGCGGTAACCTTGTCACCGGCATCGGCGACCATCTTGCGGGTCGAGTGCACCAGCGCGTCACCCTGGTTACGGGCAGCGGCCAGCTCTTCGAACTTGCGGTCTTCCTCGGCGTTGGCCTCGGCGTCACGCACCATGCGCTCGATTTCTTCGTCCGACAGGCCCGAGTTGGCCTTGATGACGATGGACTGCGACTTGCCGGTGGCCTTGTCCTTCGCGCTGACATGCAGGATGCCGTTGGCGTCGATGTCGAAGGTCACTTCGATTTGCGGCACACCACGTGGCGCTGGCGGAATGTCAGCCAGGTCGAACTTGCCCAGCGACTTGTTCTGCGTGGCTTGCTTGCGCTCGCCCTGCAGTACGTGAATGGTCACAGCGCCCTGGTTGTCGTCGGCGGTGGAGAACACCTGAGACTTCTTGGTCGGGATGGTGGTGTTCTTCTCGATCAGCGAGGTCATCACACCGCCCATGGTTTCGATACCCAGGGTCAGCGGGCTGACGTCCAGCAGCAGCACGTCCTTCACGTCACCGGCCAGTACCGCACCCTGGATGGCAGCACCCATGGCCACGGCTTCGTCCGGGTTGACGTCCTTGCGCGCTTCCTTGCCGAAGAAGTCGGCAACGGCTTTTTGCACCATCGGCATACGGGTCTGGCCACCGACCAGGATCACGTCGTCGATCTTGCTGGCGTCGATGCCGGCGTCTTTCAGGGCGATGCGGCACGGCTCGATGGTACGGCTGACCAGGTCTTCGACCAGCGACTCCAGCTTGGCGCGGGAGATCTTCACGTTCAGGTGCTTGGGACCGGTGGCATCTGCAGTGATGTACGGCAGGTTGACGTCGGTCGACTGGGCGGAAGACAGCTCGATCTTGGCTTTTTCAGCTGCCTCTTTCAGGCGCTGCAGGGCCAGCGGATCGTTCTTCAGGTCCATGCCGGACTCTTTCTTGAACTCGTCGACGAGGTAGTCGATCAGGCGCATGTCGAAGTCTTCGCCACCCAGGAAGGTGTCACCGTTGGTGGCCAGCACTTCGAACTGGTGCTCGCCGTCGACTTCGGCAATTTCGATGACCGATACGTCGAAGGTACCACCACCCAGGTCGTAGACGATCACGGTGTGGTCGCCCTTGGCCTTGTCCATGCCGTAGGCCAGTGCAGCGGCAGTCGGTTCGTTGATGATGCGCTTCACATCCAGACCGGCGATGCGGCCGGCGTCTTTGGTGGCCTGACGCTGGCTGTCGTTGAAGTAGGCCGGCACGGTGATGACCGCTTCGGTAACGGTCTCACCGAGGTAGTCTTCGGCGGTCTTCTTCATTTTTTTCAGCACTTCGGCGCTGATCTGCGGCGGCGCCATGTCCTTGCCGCTGGCCTGCACCCAGGCGTCACCGTTGCCGGCCTTGACGATCTTGTAAGGCACCAGCTTGATGTCTTTCTGCACGACGTCTTCTTCGAAACGGCGGCCGATCAGGCGCTTCACTGCGAACAGGGTGTTGTGCGGGTTGGTCACAGCCTGGCGCTTGGCCGACTGACCGACCAGGATTTCGCCGTCGTTGGCGTAGGCAACGATCGATGGGGTGGTACGTGCACCCTCGGCGTTCTCGATGACCTTGACGTTACCGTTTTCCAGTACGGAGACGCACGAGTTGGTGGTCCCCAGGTCGATACCGATGATTTTACCCATGTTGATTCTCCCGAAACTTGAATTTGGTAGCAGCGACTACTTTGGCCAACTGCGGTAATACTTGAAGGCTTGACACCTAGATGGGGATGCCCGGACGGATTTCAAGCCTTTTCGTCGATAGACGGTTGCGCCGCGCTCGGCGCCTTGCTGACCACCACCATGGCGGGGCGCAGCAGGCGGCCGTTCAGCAGGTAACCTTTCTGGAACACGTTCAGCACGCTGTTGGGCTCGACATCGCCGCTTTCCTGCATGGCCATTGCCTGATGATGCTCAGGGTTGAATGGCTGGCCGTGCGGGTCGACCACTTCGAGGTTGTAGCGCTTGAGGGTGTCCTGGAACATTTTCAGCGTGAGCTCGACGCCTTCACGGATTTGCTTGACGTGCTCGTCCTCGGCGCTGGAGTGAGCCAGGGCCAGCTCCAGGCTGTCGATGACCGGCAACAGGTCGCTGGAGAACTTTTCCAGGGCGAACTTGTGGGCTTTTTCTACGTCCTGCTCGGCGCGCCGGCGGATATTCTGCAGTTCGGCAACCGTGCGCAGCGACTGGTCCTTGGCTGCAGCCAGCTGCTCCTCGAGCTCCAGAACACGGGCGTCGGCAGCGTTGCCTGCACCGGTTTCCTCGACGTTAAGGTCTTTCTCGTTCAGCTGCTCATCAGCCATGGGGTCTCTCCTGCGCAATTTTGGGGACTGCGAGCCAGGCTCGCCGGTGATGTCGCCTATATGGGGCCGGAAAAAACAGCTTCAAGGGCCAGGCGCGGTTTTTGCCTAGCGGGCAAAATCTGCCGAAGGGCATTGGCAGACCCAAAAAAACTACTGTATAAATAACCAGACATGACTTTCGGGAGCTGCCCTCATGCTGGTGCACCTGTCCATTCACAACTACGCCATCGTCGAACACCTTGACCTGGAAATCGCCCGCGGCATGTCCGTGATCACGGGTGAAACCGGTGCGGGCAAGTCGATCATGCTCGATGCCCTGGGCCTGGCCCTGGGCGACCGCGCCGACAGTGGCGTGGTGCGCCCCGGCACCGACAAGGCAGACATCCTCGCCACCTTCGATTTGGTGGACATCCCCGAGGCCCACACCTGGCTGGCCGACCGCGACCTGGCCACCGACGGCCCCTGCATCCTGCGCCGGGTCATCACCGCCGAAGGCCGCAGCCGTGGCTACATCAACGGCACGCCCTGCCCGCTCGGCGACCTCAAGGCGCTGGGCGAGCTGCTCATCGACATCCACAGCCAGCACGAGCACCAGTCGCTTTTGAAGGCTGACACCCATCGCCGGCTGCTGGACGAGTATGCTGGCGCCGTCGACCTGGCCCGGCAGGTTCAGCTGGCCGCCAAACGCTGGAACCAGACGCGCCTGGAGCTGGAGCGGCTGTCCAACTCCGGCGACGAGCAGCGTGCCCGGCACCAGTTGCTCAGTTACCAGCTCGAAGAGCTGGACAACCTGGGCCTGGGCGAAAACGAGCTGGAGCACCTGGAGCAGGAGCACAAGAACCTGACCAGCGCCGAAGCCCTGTTCGGCATCTGCCGCCAGGTCATCGAGCAGTGCAGTGAGAGCGACTCGGGCAACGTACTCGGCGCCCTTACCTCCAGCCTCAACCGGCTGGGCGCTGCCAGCAATGCCCCCAAGGCGTTGACAGAGGCTGCCAACCTGATCGCCAGCGCGCAGATACAGGTAGAAGAAGCCGTAGGCGAGCTCAACCGCTTCCTCGACAACTTCGACGCCGACCCCATGCGCCTGCAGGCGCTGGAAGAGCGCCTGGACACCATCTACACCCTCGCGCGCAAGCACCGGGTTCACCCCACCGAATTGCCGCACCTGCAACAGCAGTTGATGGAAGAGCTCGAGGGCCTGAATGCCAGCGATGAGTCGGTCGAGCGCCTGGGTGATGAGCTCGCCGCGTTTGCCCAGCACTATAAAGAGAAGGCGCGTGAGCTGAGCGGGCTACGGCAGCATGCCGCCAAGCAGTTGGCGGTGGCGGTCGAGCAGGAAATTCAGCGCCTGGGCATGCCGGGTGGGCGTTTCTGCATCCAGCTCACGCCCAATGAGGGCAGCGAGCTGTCGCCACACGGGCTGGAGCAGATTGAACTGCTGGTCAGCGCTAACCCCGGGCAACCGCTCAAGGGCCTGGCCAAGGTTGCCTCTGGTGGTGAACTGTCCCGAATCAGCCTCGCGATACAGGTGATCACCGCCCAGACCTCGCGTATCCCCACGTTGGTGTTCGACGAAGTTGACGTCGGCATCGGCGGGCCTACCGCTGAAATCGTCGGCCAGTTGCTGCGCCGGCTGGGCGAGCGCGGCCAGGTCCTCACCGTCACGCACCTGCCCCAGGTTGCTGCGCAAGGCCATCATCACCTGTTCGTGCACAAGGTGCGCCACAGCGACACCACCCATACCGCCGTGGCCAGCCTCGGCAAGCGCGAACGGGTCGAGGAAGTGGCGCGCATGCTGGGCGGCATCGACCTGACCAAAGAGTCCCTGGCCCATGCACGCAAGATGGTGGTGATCGGTAAGGCCTGATCCACCGCTCCCCATCATGAGCGCAGCCAGAAAGCACAAAGGCGACCCTAAGGTCGCCTTCGTTGTCTGCACGCTAAGAATCGTTACTTTTTCTTACGCACATACAGGACCAGATTGTGGTCCACCAACTCGTAACCATGCTCGGCCACGATTTCACGCTGGCGCTTCTCGATTTCGGCATCCATGAACTCGATGACCTCGCTGGTCTCCACGTTGACCATATGGTCGTGGTGACCGCCATCTGCCAGCTCAAACACCGCATGACCGCCGTCGAAGTTGTGGCGAACCACCAGACCTGCTGCTTCGAACTGGGTCAGAACACGGTAGACAGTGGCAAGGCCCACGTCTTCGCCCGCTTCCATCAGGGCCTTGTATACGTCCTCGGCACTCATGTGGCGCTGCTCGGCAGAGTCGAGCATCTGGAGGATCTTGACTCGAGGCAGGGTCACCTTGAGACCGGCTTTGCGCAATTCGCTATTTTCAACCATGGTCAGCTTTCTCGCCGATGCTGCTTCGCAGCTTCTCTTAATACGGGTATGATCGGGGTTTACGTTGTCCAGCCAAGATAGTGGAAGTCGCCCACCGATGCAAAACACCAAGCTCTTGCTAACCAGCCTCACCTTCGTGGGACTGCTCGCACTCGCCGGTTGCTCGTTTCCCGGGGTTTACAAAATCGACATCCAGCAGGGCAATGTCGTCACGCAGGACATGATAGACCAATTGCGTCCGGGAATGACCCGACGGCAAGTGCGGTTTATCATGGGCAACCCCCTGATCCAGGATACCTTCCACACCAACCGGTGGGATTACCTCTACAGCCTGCAGCCCGGTGGCGGTCAACGCCAGCAGGAACGCATGAGCGTGTTCTTCAACGAGAACGACCAATTGGTCAACCTGTCCGGCGACTTCATGCCAGGTGTCAGCCGCGACCAGGAAATTCTCGGGGGCAGCAGCAACACCACTGTCAGCCCTGGCGAACAAGGTCAGCAGCCGGCCACTCAGCCTGCAGAAACCCCGGCCAAGCCAGGTTCGGTCGAAGAGTCCATCCAGCGCGAAATCGATACCATCGAAACCACGCCAGTGCCGACCCCGGCCCCGCTCGAAACCCGCTAAGGGCTCGCAGCCGCAAAAAAAAAGCCCGGACACTGTCCGGGCTTTTTAATGCCTGACGAACCGTCAGCTGTACAACTGCTTGGCCCGCTGGCAAAACGCGTCCACCAAGGTGTTGGCGGCCTGGTTGAACAACGGGCCCAGCGTAGCGCGCACGATCGGCCCTGCGTAGTCGAACGACAGGTCCAGGCTGATCTTGCAGGCTTTTTCGCCCAAGGCCTTGAACACCCACACACCATGCAGCTGGGTGAACGGCCCCTCCTCCAGGTTCATCTCGATGGACTGCCCAGGCACCAGCACATTGCGCGTGACAAAGTGCTGGCTGATACCACCCTTGGCCACTTCGAGCTTGGCACGCATGTGGGTTTCGCTGGCTTCGAGCACCGTCGAATCGGAACACCAAGGCAGGAATTCCGGGTAGCTGGCCACATCGTTTACCAGGTCGTACAGCGCCTGGGCGGGGTATGGCAGCAGGGCGGAGCGTTGAATATGGGTAGTCATCCAGGCGTCACTTCCAAGGCTGGGTGGCGGTGCTTGAGCAGCATGCCGAAAACAGGTTCTGTACCTATGACAGTGTTTGCATTGTCCGGTATTCATTCCAGTGGCTCAAGCACACTGAAATCCCATGGCGGATCACCCACGGACTTGCCTATAATGCGGCCCCTATGGCTAAGCAAAAAAAACATCCGACCGGGACCATCGCGCAAAACAAGAAAGCGCGACACGATTACTTCATCGAACACAAGTTCGAGGCCGGGCTGGTCCTGTCCGGCTGGGAAGTAAAAAGCCTGCGGGCCGGCAAGGCACACCTGACCGACAGCTACGTGCTGCTCAAGGACGGTGAAGCCTGGCTGTTCGGCAGCCACATCACCCCGCTGACCACCGCCAGCACCCACGTCATTGCCGACCCTATTCGCTCGCGCAAGCTACTGCTCAACAAGCGAGAACTCGAGCGCGTCGAAGCTGCCGTGGCGCAAAAGGGTTACACCTGCGTGGCGCTGGCGCTGTACTGGAGCAAGCACCTGATCAAGTGCGAAATCGCACTGGGCAAGGGCAAGAAGGAATACGACAAGCGCGATACGGTGCGCGAACGTGATTCCAACCGCGAGCTGCAACGCGCCGTGCGGAACAAGGGCAAGGAAGACTAGCCCCTACCCGCCCATTCCGCGGGTAGCCGCGAATGCCCGAGCCGCAGCGTGGCCTAGCGCCCGCTGCGCCGCTCGGCCCTGGCCACCCGCTGGGCTTCCTGATGCGCCTCTTCCAGCACTTCCTGCACATACAGAATGTGCCGGCTGGACACCTCCCGCGCATCGTCCGCCCTGCCTTCGACAATCGCCCGGTACAACTCGCGGTGCTGACTGATCAGCATGTCGCGGGTTTCGCTGCGCTGCTGGTACATGCCGCCGATATTGGTGACCACATTGCGCTTGAGCAAATCGAATAGGCCACGGATGGTGTGCAGCAGCACCGCGTTATGGCTGGCCTCGGCAATGGCCAGGTGAAAGCGCGCATCGGCTGCGCCCTCCTCGGCGCGGGTGACTTCACCCACCCGGGTGTAGCAATCCTGCAGCACATCGAACGCCGCCTTCAGCCGCTCACGGTCAGGCTCGGTGGCGCGCTGGGCCGCATAGTAGGCGCATGACGCTTCCAGCGTATGCCGGAATTCCAGCAGGTCGCGCTGGGCTTCAGGGCTGTGTTCAAGCAACTGCAGCAGCGGGTCGCTGAAAGTGGACCCCAAGGTTTCCGCCACGTAGTTACCACCGCCCTGCCGGCTGATCAGCAGCCCTTTGGCTACCAGCTTCTGGATCGCTTCGCGCAGTGACGGGCGCGATACACCGAACTGCTCGGCCAGGGCGCGCTCGGCTGGCAACCGCTGCCCCGAGGTCAGCGTGCCTTCCAGAATCATCCCTTCCAACCGATCGACGATGTCGTCGGACAGGCGCCGCTGGCGGACCTGATCAAAAACCATCACATGCTCTCCACAAACCCCGGCAGAAATCCGGGGCCCCTATTCTCGCCGATCCACACCTGGCAAACACCCACCAACAGCGGTTTTCTGCGCCGGATCAACAGCCCGCTCATCGGCACTCGACCAAAGTTTTGCATCGGACAAATTGACACACCCCTGAGCACGCTTTTAACCTAGCGACCAGCCGTTGTAAATTGGTATTACCAATTAACCAAGGCCAGTGCAAAACCAACAACAATTAGGGGCCACCCCATATGCAAACCTGGCAACAAATCTACAGCCCGCTGGGCAGTCTTGGCTTGTCCGCACTGGCGGCGGTCATCCCGATCGTATTCTTCTTCCTTGCCCTGGCCGTGTTCCGCCTCAAGGGCCACGTAGCCGGCAGCATCACGCTTGCACTGTCGATTCTGGTGGCGATCTTCGCCTTCCACATGCCCGTCGACATGGCCCTGGCTGCTGCGGGCTATGGCTTCCTCTACGGCCTCTGGCCGATTGCCTGGATCATCGTTGCCGCGGTGTTCCTGTACAAACTCACGGTCAAGAGCGGCCAGTTCGAAGTGATCCGCAGCTCGGTGCTGTCGATCACCGACGACCAGCGCCTGCAGGTGCTGCTGATCGGCTTCTGCTTCGGGGCCTTTCTCGAGGGCGCGGCGGGCTTCGGCGCACCGGTGGCCATCACGGCCGCCCTGCTGGTGGGCCTGGGTTTCAACCCGCTGTACGCCGCCGGCCTGTGCCTGATCGCCAACACCGCACCCGTAGCGTTCGGCGCCCTGGGTATCCCGATCATCGTGGCCGGGCAGGTCACCGGTATCGACGCCTTCCATATCGGCGCCATGACCGGCCGCCAACTGCCCCTGCTGTCGCTGTTCGTACCGTTCTGGCTGGTGTTCATGATGGATGGCCTGCGCGGCGTGAAGGAAACCTGGCCTGCCGCCCTGGTGGCCGGCCTGAGCTTCGCCGTTACCCAGTACTTCACCTCCAACTTCATTGGCCCCGAACTGCCGGACATCACCTCGGCCCTGGCCAGCCTGATCGCCCTGACCCTGTTCCTGAAGGTATGGCAGCCCAAACGCGCGATGGTCCAGGCAGACGGCAGCGTTGGCGCTGCCGTGGTGCAGTCCGCCGGCAGCCAGCCAAGCCCTTACAGCCTGGGCGAAATCTTCAAGGCCTGGTCGCCGTTCCTGATCCTTACCGTGCTGGTCACGATCTGGACCCTGAAGCCGTTCAAGGCGGCATTCGCACCGGGGGGCGCGATGTACAACTTCGTGTTCAACTTCGCCATCCCGCACCTTGACCAGTTGGTGATCAAGACCGCGCCCATCGTCGCAGCCGCCACGCCCATGCCGGCGGTGTTCAAGCTCGACCCGATCTCGGCCACCGGGACGGCGATCTTCCTGTCAGCGCTGATCTCCATGGCCGTGCTGAAGATCAACCCGAAAACTGGTCTTACCACTTTCAAGGAAACCTTGTGGGAGCTGCGCTGGCCGATCCTGTCCATCGGCATGGTGCTGGCCTTCGCCTTTGTCACCAACTATTCAGGCATGTCGTCGACCATGGCCCTGGTACTGGCCGGCACTGGCGCAGCGTTCCCGTTCTTCTCGCCGTTCCTGGGCTGGCTGGGCGTATTCCTGACCGGCTCGGACACCTCGTCCAATGCCCTGTTCAGCTCGCTGCAGGCCACCACCGCGCACCAGATCGGGGTCAACGACACCCTGCTGGTGGCCGCCAACACCAGCGGCGGCGTGACCGGCAAGATGATCTCGCCACAGTCCATCGCCGTGGCCTGCGCCGCCACCGGCCTGGTAGGCAAGGAATCCGACCTGTTCCGCTTCACCGTCAAGCACAGCCTGTTCTTCGCCACTATCGTCGGCCTGATCACCCTGGTGCAGGCCTACTGGCTGACCGGCATGCTGGTTCATCACTAAAGTGAAAGGGACCGGGCGCCTGGTGCGCCCGGCAAACCTCACAAGCCACGCTGCGAGAGCCCATGATCATTTCTGCCTCTACCGACTACCGCGCCGCCGCGCAACGCAAGCTGCCGCCGTTCCTGTTCCACTATGCCGACGGCGGCGCCTACGCCGAGCACACCCTGCGCCACAACGTTTCGGACCTGGCCAGCATCGCCTTGCGTCAACGCGTGCTGAAGAACATGTCCGAACTCAGCCTGCAAACCGAGCTGTTCGGTGAAACCCTGAGCATGCCCGTGGCCTTGGCCCCGGTCGGGCTCACCGGCATGTACGCTCGCCGTGGCGAAGTGCAGGCTGCCCGCGCCGCAGCGGCCCACGGCATTCCGTTCACGATGTCCACGGTGTCTGTGTGCCCGATCGAAGAAGTGGCCCCGGCCATCGACCGGCCCATGTGGTTCCAGCTGTATGTACTCAAGGACCGTGGCTTCATGCGCAACGCCCTGGAGCGTGCCAAGGCCGCTGGCGTGCGCACCTTGGTGTTCACCGTCGACATGCCCACCCCCGGCGCCCGCTACCGCGATGCCCACTCGGGCATGAGCGGCAGAAACGGCCCGCTGCGCCGCGTGCTGCAAGCCATGACCCACCCCGAATGGGCATGGGACGTCGGCGTGATGGGCCGCCCGCACGACCTGGGCAACATCTCTGCCTACCGTGGCAACCCAACAGGTCTGGCCGACTACATCGGCTGGCTGGCCAACAACTTCGACCCATCCATTTCCTGGCGTGACCTGGAATGGATCCGCGAATTCTGGGACGGCCCGATGATCATCAAGGGCATCCTGGACGCCGACGACGCGCGCGACGCAGTCAAGTTCGGTGCCGACGGCATCGTGGTCTCCAACCACGGCGGCCGCCAGCTTGATGGCGTGTTGTCCAGCGCCCGTGCGCTGCCGGCCATCGCCGACGCCGTGAAAGGTGACCTGAAGATCCTGGCCGATTCGGGCATCCGCAGTGGCCTGGACGTGGTGCGCATGATCGCCCTGGGCGCCGACACCGTGCTGATCGGCCGCGCCTTCCTGTATGCACTGGCCGTGCACGGCCAGGCCGGGGTGAAGAACCTGCTGGAGCTGTTCGAGAAGGAAATGCGCGTCGCCATGGTGCTGACCGGTACCAAGTCCATCAGCGAGATCACCCGCGACTCGCTGGTGCGCGAACTGGGCGCCTGAGCGCCTGCCGACACACCGCCTGAATACCGGGGCACGCGGCGCACCAGATGCCGCGGCCCCGCGAGGAGACTGCATGAGCCTGCCCGCTGCGTTTCTGCGAGATGCCGAGCGCCTGATACCGGCCGAGCGCCGTTTCGACGACCCCACCGCCACCCTGGCCTTCGGCACCGATGCCAGCTTCTACCGCCTGATCCCCAAGCTGGTGGTACGGGTGGAGTCCGAGGACGAAGTGGTGGGCCTTATGCGGTTGGCCCAACGCGACCGCGTGCCGGTCACCTTCCGCGCCGCCGGCACCAGCCTGTCGGGCCAGGCCATCAGCGACTCGGTGCTGATCGTGCTGGGTGACAACTGGAACGGCCGCGAAATCCGTGGCCACGGCGAGCAGATCCGCCTGCAGCCCGGTGTAATCGGGGCCCAGGCCAATGCCTGGCTGGCGCCGTTCGGCCGCAAGATCGGCCCCGACCCGGCGTCGATCAATGCCTGCAAGATCGGCGGCATCGTCGCCAACAACGCCAGTGGCATGTGCTGCGGCACGGCTCAGAACACCTACCACACCCTGGCCGGCCTGCGCCTGGTGCTGGCCGACGGCACGCGCCTGGACAGCGAAGACCCCACCAGCATCGCCGCCTTCGAGCAAAGCCACGCACCGCTGCTGGAGGCACTCGCCCGCCTGGGCCGGGAAACCCGCGCCAACACAGCGCTGGCCGAGCGCATCCGCCACAAATACCGGCTGAAGAACACCACCGGTCTGTCACTCAATGCGCTGGTGGATTACGACCAGCCGCTGGACATCCTGCAGCACCTGCTGGTGGGGTCTGAAGGCACCTTGGGGTTCATCAGTGCGGTCACCTACAACACCGTGCCCGACCACCCGCACAAAGCCAGCGCCCTGCTGGTGTTCCCCAGTGTCGAGAGCTGCTGCCGCGCTGTGCCTATTCTAAAGCGCCAGCCAGTATCGGCCGTGGAGTTGCTCGACCGCCGCAGCCTGCGCTCGGTGCAGGGCATGCCTGGCATGCCGCTGTGGGTGAAGGGCCTGTCAGCCAACGCCTGCGCCCTGCTGATCGAGTCCCGTGCCGCCAGCCAGAGCCTGCTGCATGAACAACTGCAGCAGGTGATGGCTTCGATCGCCGAGTTCCCCCTGGAGCAGCAGGTGAACTTCAGTGAAGACCCGGCGGTGTACAACCAGCTGTGGAAAATCCGCAAGGACACCTTCCCCGCCGTCGGCGCCGTGCGCCAGACCGGCACCACCGTGATCATCGAAGACGTGACGTTCCCCGTCGAGCAGCTCGCAGAAGGCGTTAACCGGCTGATCCAGCTGTTCGACAAGCACTGTTACGACGAAGCGATCATTTTTGGCCATGCCCTGGAAGGCAACCTGCACTTCGTCTTCACCCAGGGCTTCAACAGTGCCGAAGAAGTGGCCCGCTACCAGGCGTTCATGGACGACGTGGCGCAACTGGTGGCGGTGGAGTTTGGCGGCTCGCTCAAGGCCGAGCACGGCACTGGCCGCAACATGGCGCCCTTCGTCGAGCTGGAATGGGGCCAGGACGCCTACCAGCTGATGTGGCAGCTCAAGCGCCTGCTGGACCCAAACGGCATCCTCAACCCCGACGTGGTGCTGAGTGAAGACCCAAGCATCCACCTGAAAAACCTCAAGCCGCTACCTGCCGCCGACGCGATCGTCGACAAGTGCATCGAGTGTGGTTTCTGCGAGCCGGTGTGCCCCTCCAAAGGCCTGACCCTCAGCCCGCGCCAGCGCATCGTGATGTGGCGGGACATCCAGGCTAGGCAACGCGCAGGGCTGGATACCCGCCAACTGCGCGAAACCTTCCAGTACCAGGGCATCGACACCTGCGCCGCCACCGGCCTGTGCGCCCAGCGCTGCCCGGTGGGCATCAACACCGGTGAGCTGGTGAAGAAACTGCGCAGCCAGGCCGCAGACCATCGCAAGGCCGCCGACTGGCTGGCCGAGCATTTTCACACCGCCCTGACCGGCGCCCGCCTTACCCTGCTGGCTGCCAACACCGCGCGCAAGCTGCTGGGCGCCCCCCGCCTGCGCCGCCTGAGCGCCTCGCTGAGCAAAGCCAGCCAGGGCCGTTTGCCGCAATGGACCCCGGCCATGCCGCAGCCCTTGCGCGCGTTCAGCCTGGGCCCGGCCAGCAACGACGCCCGCCCGCGGGTGGTATACCTGGCCGCGTGTGTTTCACGGGTGATGGGCCCGGCCTTCGCCGACCAGGAGCAAACCCCGCTGCTGGACAAGACCCGCGCCCTGCTGGAAAAGGCCGGCTACCAGGTGGTGTTCCCCGACAATGCCGACAGCCTGTGCTGCGGCCAGCCGTTCGCGTCCAAAGGCTACCCGGAACAGGCCGAACACAAGCGCCAGGAATTGATCAACGCCCTGCTGCACGCCAGCCGTGGCGGCCTGGACCCGATCTACTGCGACACCAGCCCCTGCACCTTGCGCCTGGTGCAGGACCTGGGCGAATCGCGCCTGGACCTGTACGACCCGGTGCGCTTCATTCGCACGCACCTGGTAGACCGCCTGGCGTTCACCCCCCAGGACACCCCCGTGGCCGTGCATGTCACCTGCAGTACCCAGCACCTGGGCGAGAGCCAGGCACTGATCGACCTGGCACGGCTCTGCAGCAAGCAGGTGGTGATACCAGAAGGTATTCACTGCTGTGGTTTTGCCGGCGACAAGGGCTTCACCACACCTGAGCTCAATGCCCACTCCCTGCGCAGCCTGAAGGACGCCGTGCAGTATTGCGGTGAAGGCATTTCCACCAGCCGCACCTGCGAGATCGGGCTATCGACCCACAGCGGCATCGATTACCACAGCCTGGTTTATCTGGTGGACCGGGTGACTCAGGCGCGGTAGGGCCTGTGCAGAGCAGGGATTGTGGGGCCGCCTGGCGGCCCCTCGCCGAGAGCCGGTTCAGCCATACACCGGGTGACGACGGCACAAGGCAACCACCTGCTCACGCACATGGTGCCCCACCTCTTCACTGCGGCCGCTCTCCAAGGCATCCAGCACATCGCACAACCAGCCAGCCACCTGCTCGCAAGCCTCGACGTCGAAACCACGGGTAGTCACCGCCGGGGTGCCAATACGCAAACCGGAGGTCACGAACGGCGAGCGCGGGTCGTTGGGTACCGAGTTCTTGTTGGCAGTGATATAGGCACTGCTCAGGGCCGCATCGGCTTCCTTGCCGGTGTAGGGCTTGGCAGACAGGTCGATCAGCATCATGTGGTTGTCGGTGCCGCCCGACACAATCTTGTACCCCCGCGCCTGCAGCACCTTGGCCATGGCCCGCGCATTGGTCACCACCTTGGCCTGGTAGGTGCTGAACTCAGGCGACAGTGCCTCTTTGAATGCCACCGCCTTGGCGGCGATCTGGTGCATCAGGGGGCCGCCCTGGACGCCCGGGAACACCGCAGAGTCGAGCTTTTTGTAGAAGGCTTCACCCTGGCCTTTGGACAGGATCAAGCCACCCCGTGGCCCGCGCAAGGTCTTGTGGGTGGTGCTGGTGACCACGTGGGCATAGGGCAGCGGGTCCGGGTATTCACCGGCAGCCACCAGGCCGGCAACGTGGGCCATGTCCACCCAGAAAATCGCCCCGACCTTGTCAGCGATGGTGCGCATGCGCGCCCAGTCCTTGTAACGCGAATAGGCCGAGAAACCGCCGATCAGCATCTTGGGGCGGGTGCGCAGTGCGATGCGCTCCATCTCGTCGTAGTCCAGCAGCCCGGTTTCAGGGTCCAGGCCGTAGGGCACGATGTTGTAATGGCGGCCGGAAAAGTTGGCGGGGTTGCCGTGGGTAAGGTGGCCGCCCTGGGCCAGGTTCATGCCCATCACCGTGTCACCCGGGCTGATCAACGCCAGGAACACCGCCGCATTGGCCTGGGCGCCAGCGTGGGGTTGCACGTTGGCGTAATCACACTTGAACAGGGCCTTGACCCGGTCGATGGCCAGTTGCTCGGCCACATCGACGTATTCGCAACCGCTGTAGTAGCGCTTGCCGGGGTAGCCTTCGGCGTACTTGTTGGTCAGCACCGTGCTCTGGATCTGCATCACCAGGGGGCTGGCGTAGTTTTCCGAAGCGATCAGCTCGATATGGTCTTCCTGGCGATGCACTTCATTGTGAATGGCTTTGTTCAGTTCGGGATCGAAAGCGTTGAGGGTAAGCGAAGCGTCGTACATGTGCGTAGGTCCTTTACGGGTATTCAGGCTTGAGGGGACAACAAGCGCGCCATGCGCGCGGCGATATCGTCGATCTGTGCGTCGTCGCAGATCAGGGGCGGCAACAGGCGCACGGTGTTGCCCCGGGTCACGGTGATCAGCATGCGTTGCTCGTCACGGGCTTTGTTGACCAGGTCGGTACAGGGGTGATCGAGTTCGATCCCGACCATCAGGCCCAACCCACGAATGGACACCACCTGGGGGTGGCTGCCCAGGGCCAGCTTCAACGCGGCCAGCAGGCGGCGGCCCGAAGCGGCGGCACGTTGCGGCAGGTGGTCGCGCTGCATGATGTCGAGCACCGTGCAACCCACCCGGCATGCCAGCGGGTTGCCCCCGAAGGTGGAGGCGTGGTGGCCCGGCGAGAACAACTCGGCCGCCTTGCCATGTGCCAGGCAGGCGCCAATGGGGAAGCCGTTGCCCAAGGCCTTGGCCAGGGTGATGACGTCTGGCTCGATACCCGCGTGCTGGAAGCCGAACCAGGTGCCGGTGCGGCCCAGGCCGGTCTGCACTTCATCGATCATCATCAGCCAGTCGTGCTCGTCACACACCTGGCGCAGGGCCTGCAGGTAGCCCACGGAGGCTGCGTGCACACCCCCTTCACCCTGCACCGGCTCGACCAGTACCGCCACCACATTGGGCGATTGCGCCGCTACCTGGCGCACGGCGTCGATGTCGTCGTAAGGCACACGGATGAAGCCCGGCATCAAGGGCTCGAAGCCACGCTGCACAGCCGGGTTACCGGTGGCGGCCAGCGTGGCCAGGGTACGCCCGTGAAAACTGTTTTCCATCACCAGCACCTGGGGTTGCGCCACCTGGCGGGCGTTGCCATGCAGGCGCGCCAGCTTCAGCGCCGCTTCGTTGGCTTCCGCGCCAGAGTTGCAGAAGAAGGCCCGCTGCATGCCCGAGAGCCGGCACAACCGCTCGCCCAGCTGTTCCTGCCACGGAATGCGGAACATGTTGGTGGTGTGCAGCAGCACGCCGGCCTGCTCGGTGATGGCCGCCGCGATTTCCGGGTTGGCATGGCCCAGGCTGGTCACCGCCACACCGGCGATGGCATCCAGGTATTCCACGCCCTCCGAGTCCCATAACAAGGCGCCCTGGCCACGGCTGAAGGCAACCGGCTGCCGGGCAGAGGTATTCATGAGGTAAGCAAGTGCAGCGGACATTGCGGGTTTTCCTTAACAGGG
Organism: Pseudomonas sp. S60; assembly: GCF_016647865.1. NCBI lineage: Bacteria > Pseudomonadati > Pseudomonadota > Gammaproteobacteria > Pseudomonadales > Pseudomonadaceae > Pseudomonas > Pseudomonas sp. S60. The sequence goes on from NZ_JACVVH010000019.1 coordinate 52,671, forward strand.
GGATCAATGGCTGGCGGTGGCCGCTACCGTGTCATCTTCAAGCGGGCGTGCATCGGCGGTCGGCCAGTAATACGCATCGGGCATGGCGCGCGCGCCGAAGATCGCCTGGCCAACCCGAACCACCGTCGCGCCCTCCTCGATGGCGACTTCGAAGTCCCCTGACATGCCCATCGACAGCTCCTGCAGCGACACACCTGCCGGGGCGCCTGGCAGCAGCCGGTCGCGCAACTCCCGCAGGCGCACGAAGCAGGGCCGCACGCGGGCAACGTCGGCAGAAAACAGCGCCAGGGTCATCAGCCCGCGCACCCGCAAGGTAGGGAAGGCGGGCAGCGCCTGTAAAAACGCTGCCACGTCATCCGGCACCAGGCCGTACTTGCTGGCCTCACCCGAGGTGTTCACCTGCACGAACACGTCCATTTCCCGGCCTTCGATACGCAGGCGACGGTCCAGCGCCTCGGCCACGCGCAGGCTGTCCAGAGCCTGGAACTCGCTGGCAAAACGCGCCACCTGCTTGGCCTTGTTGGTCTGCAGATGGCCAATCACAGACCATTGCAGGTCTTGCAGGTCGGCCATGGCTTCCCACTTGCGCTGCGCCTCCTGCACCTTGTTCTCGCCCAGCAGCCGGCAGCCAGCGGCGTATGCCAGGCGCAGGTGGGCTTCATCGAAGGTCTTGCTGACCGGCAACAGGCGCACGCTGGCCGGGTCGCGGCCAACCCGCTGGCACGCTTGGGCAATGCGTTGCTGCACCGCTGCCAGGTTGCGGCGGAAGTCTTCCACGCTGTTGGCCTGCGGGTAACGGCCGTGGCGCTCATGCAGGGTCGTGAGGTCTTCGGCGTGCGGGGTCATCAATGGGTTGCTCCTTTGCTGGGGACTGCAACGTGCTCTGGCTGGGGGATAGGGGCTTTGCGTCGCCGTGGCAGCTTGCCGTTGAGCACGGCGTAGGCCACCAGGCCGATCACCAGGCCCCAGAAGGCGCCGCCAATCCCGAGCAGGGTGATGTTGGCCGCGCAGGCCAGAAAGGTGATCAGGGACGCTTCGCGGGCTTTCACATCGGCCATGGCATTGGCCAGGCTCCCGCCGATGGTGCCCAGCAGTGCCAGCCCCGCCAGGGTGGTGATGAAAGTGGCCGGGAACGCCATGAACACCGCTGCCAGCGTGACACCGAAAATACCCACCAGAATGTAGAAGATGCCGGCGGCTACCCCTGCGATCCAACGCTTGGACGGGTCCTCGGAGGCTTCCTTGCCCGTGCAGATGGCCGCCGTGATGGCTGCGATATTGAACGCGTGCGAGCCGAACGGCGCCATCAGCAGCGAGCCCAGCCCCGTCACGCCAAGGATCGGGTTGGCGCTGGTGTTGAACCCGTCATTGCGCAACACCAGCATGCCCGGCATGTACTGCCCGGTGAGGGTGATCAGGAACAGCGGCAACGCCACGCTCAACAGCGCATTGAGCGAAAACTCGGGCCGGGTGAACACCGGCGTCGCAAACTCCAGTGCCAGGCCAGAAAAATCCACCCGCGCCTGCATCACCAGGAACACAAGCCCCAACACCAGGATGCCGACCACCGCATAGCGCGCACTGAAGCGTTTGAACACGATGTAGGCGCCGATCAGCACACCCACCAGTACCGGGTCGACGCTCATGCTGGCAAACGCACCGATACCGAACTGCAGCAGGATGCCACCCAGCAAGCCAGCCGCTACCCCCGGGGGGATCAACCGCACGGCCTTTTCGAAGTAACCCGATACGCCCAGCACCACGAACGCGGCTGCCGAAATCATGTACGCCCCCACCGCCTGCGCATAAGGCGTGGTCGCCAGGGCAACGATCAGAAAGGCTGCTGCGGGGGTCGACCAGGCGGTGATGATCGGCTCACGGCTCACCCAGCTGAGGAACAGGCCGGTCACCCCCACCCCGATCGACACCGACCACACCCACGATGCCGTCAGCTCGGGGCTTAGACCGGCCACCTTGGCGGCCTGGAAGACCAGGATGAAGGTGCCCCCATAATTCACGATCACCGAGATGAGCCCGGCGACGACCGGGTGCAGCAGGTCCCGCAGGCGCAGGGACGAGAGAGGTTGAGTAGATGACATGGGTCTTGGCTCCTTGCTAGACGATGTATCCGGCCACGCTGGGCGGTTATTTATAGCCATTGATTGGCAGGCTTTACCCCTACACTTCAAAGCGGCAGACCAGACCACTTTTCAGGTGCATCAACCCTGACGGCGTGCAAACGCCTGCATGAACGCGCACAAGGCAGCCACCGCGTCCACCGACACGGCGTTTTACAGGCTGGCGCGCAGGCCGCCCACGCTGGCGTGGCCTTTGAGGCCGTGCAGGCCGGCCTCCTCGGCCTGGCGCAGAAAGGCCGCCTCCAGCACCGGGTCGGCCAGGTGGAACGGCACGTTGTTGATGGAGCGATACGGCGCCTGCACCGGGTTGCGGTAGAACCCTTCACTGGCATCGATCACGCTGTACAGCAGGCTCGCCTTGGTCTGGTTGCGCTGATGCAGGGCGTGCAAGCCGCCGCTGCGCTTGATCCACTTGAGGGTCAGGCCGGTGAGGTACCACGGGTAGGTGGCCGGGGTATTGAGCATCGAGCGCGCATCGCTGATACGCGCATAGTTGAGAATGTCCGGGGTAAACGCATGGGCACGCTGCAGCAGCGCCGGGTCAACGATCACCACTGTCAGCCCGGCCACACCCATGTTCTTCTGGGCTGCGGCGTACACCAGCCCGTGCCTGGCAATGTCGATGGGCTTGGACAGCAGGCTGGAACAGGCATCGCACACCAGCGGCGCGGCGCTCGCCGGCGGGTCGCTGAACTGCACGCCATGCACGGTCTCGTTTTCGGTGTAGTGCAGGTAGGCGGCGTTGGCATTGAGCTGCCAGTGTGCGGGTTGCGGAATGTGGTCGAAGCCGCTGGCCTTGGCACTGGCAACCACGCGTACGTCGCAGTAGCGCCGCGCCGCCTCGATGGCCTTGCCCGACCACAGGCCGGTGTGCACGTAGTCTGCTGTGCCCCTTTCACCTGCCAGGTTCATCGGCACCTGCGCAAATTGCAGCGAGGCGCCGCCCTGCAGGAACAGCACGCGGTAGGCGGCAGGCACCTCAAGCAGTTCGCGCAGGTCCTGCTCTGCCTCTTCTGCCACGGCAGTGAACAGCGGCGAGCGGTGGCTGATTTCCATCACCGACATGCCGGTGCCGGCAAAGTCGAAAAACTCGTCGTGCGCCTGGGTGAGCACTTCCAGCGGCACGGCGGTGGGCCCTGCACTGAAGTTGTGAGATCGTGCCATGTCGAAGGGGCTCCTGTGCAAGCGGTGACCAGGCCGGGCCTGGAGTGGCGAGGGCCAGAGTCTACGGGTAGACTGGCCTGCCACTACCGGCCAGTTCAAGGATATAGAGCAGACCACATGGCAAAGACCTTCGAGCTGGAAACGCTCAAGATGCGGCTGAACGACCCCGAGTTTCAGCTGCTGGACCTGCATCAACGCATCCAGCGGGCCTTGCGTGCGCTGATTCTGGACGGGGCCCTCAGCCCAGGCTTGAAGCTGCCGTCTACCCGGGTGCTGTCCAAATCCCTGGGCTGTGCCCGCGACACCGTCGAAAACGCCTACGTACAGCTGCACCGGGACGGCTTCGTGGTGCGCCGTGAAGGCGCTGGCAGCTACGTCTGCGACACCTTGGGCATGGAACTGCGCGGTGCCAACCCTCGCCGCCTGAAGGCGCAGGAGGTTCGGCGCAGCGTCACGGACCCTGGCGCAGGCCTCAGCCAGCGCGGGCGGATGATCCTCGACACCGGTGGCGTGCGTGACCAGCAAGTGATCAAGGCCTTTGCCACCGGCCTGCCAGAAACCCGCAGCTTCCCCACCGACGTGTGGGAGCGCTTGCAACGCCAGGTGGTCAAGGACTACCGCGCCAGCGTGCTGCTGCACGGCGACCCTCAAGGGGCCGAGCCCCTGCGCAAGGCCATTGCCACCTACCTGAACCTTGAGCGCGGCGCCAAGTGCTCGCCCGACCAGGTGCTGGTGCTCAGCAGCACCCGCCAGGCGTTGTACCTGTGCGCGCAGTTGCTGGTGGACGCTGGCAAGCCGATCCTGCTGGAAAACCCCGGCTACTATGGCGCACGCAAGGCGTTCCAGATTGCCGAAACCAGGGTGCTGCCCATCGACGTGGACGAACGGGGTATCCGCACCGACCTGCTGCACGACGACCGCAGCGGTGCCAGTTGCGTGTACGTCACACCTTCGCACCAGTACCCCACCGGCGCGACGTTGCCGCTGGAGCGGCGCCTTGAGCTGATCAACTGGGCGGCGCAGAAAGGCAAGTGGATCATCGAAGATGACTACGACAGCGAGTTCCATTACGACGGGCAACCCACAGCTTGCGTGCAGGGCCTGGACAAGTACCAGCGCACGCTTTACATCGGCACCTTCAGCAAGACCCTCTACCCCGGCCTGCGCATGGGCTACATGGTGCTGCCCAACGAGCTGGTCAAACCCTTTGCCTACGCACGCAGCATGATGGACGGCCACACCCCGCAGACACTGCAGCTGACCTTGGCGCGCTTCATGGAGGACGGCCATTACAACGCCCATGTGCGGGCCATGCGCAAGCTGTATGCCGGGCGTCGGTCGATCATGTTCGACGCCATCGGCAAGTACCTCAGTGCAGTGGTCACGGCCGAGCTGCCGCCAGGCGGGCTGCAGATCCCCTGCCTGCTCAAGGCCGGTTGGTCCGAGGAAAAGACCATCCGCCAGGCCGCCACTGCCGGTGTTCAGCTGTCCGGCCTCAGCGGCCTGTACGTGGGCGAGCCGAAACAGCAAGGCTGGCTGCTGGGCTATTCCTCACTGACCGCCTACGAGATCGAAGCCGCCATGTTGCGCCTGGCCAACGCCCTGAAAATCTGACTGGCGGGCTCAGTAGGGCAACCTGAAGCGCCGGGTCAGGTCGCTGATGCCTTCACGAATGGCGTGTTCGGTGCGGATGTCCAGCGAGCCACTGCGCACGCCGCCCAGCATGGCCAGGATCATGTCGCCGATTTCGCGAAACTCGTCAACGCCCATGCCCCGTGACGTGCACGCAGCGCTGCCCAGGCGAATGCCGGAGGTAACCCTGGGCGTGCCGGCATCGCCGGGCACCACGTTGCGGTTCACGGTAATGCCGATGGCCTCCAGCGCAGCCTCGGCCACGTTGCCCGCCAGGCCCCACGGCCGCAGGTCGACCACCCCCAGGTGGGTATCCGTGCCGCCTGACACCACCAAAAGCCCGCCCTCGGCCAGCCGCCCGCACAGGGCCTGGGCATTGGCCACCACGGCATGGGCATAGGGGCCGAAGCCCGGCTGCAACGCCTCGCCCAGCGCCACCGCCTTGGCCGCCACCGTGTGCATCTGGGCTGCCCCCTGCAAACCCGGGAACACCGCCGCATCGATCTTGCGCGCCAGGGCCTGATCGCTGCACAGAATCATGCCGCCACGGGGCCCGCGCAAGGTGGCGTGGGTGCTCAGGGTGGTGACATGGGCATGGGGCACAGGCGACGGGTAGGCGCCACCGGCAACCAGCCCGGCCACGTGGGCGATGTCGGCCATCAGGTACGCCCCCACGTCGTCGGCAATGGCGCGAAACCGCGCAAAGTCCAGCGCCCGTGAATACGCCGCGGCGCCCGCAATGATCAGTCGCGGGCAGTGCTCCCGGGCGATTTGCTCCACTTCGTCCATGTCGACCCTGTGGGTAACCGGGCTTACCCCGTAGCTGATGGCATTGAACCAGCGCCCGGAGACATTGAATGCGGCGCCGTGGGACAAATGGCCGCCGGCCTTCAGGTCCAGGCCCAATATCTTGTCTTCCGGCGCCAGCAATGCCAGGAATACAGCCTGGTTGGCCTGGCTGCCTGAATGGGGTTGCAGGTTGGCGTGGGCGCACTCGAACAACAGCCTGGCCCGCTCGATGGCCAGGGTTTCAATGGCGTCGGCATTGCCGCAACTGGCGTAATAGCGCCGCCCGGGGTAACCCTCGGCATATTTGTTGGTGAGCACCGAACCCTGGGCCTCCAGCACCGCGCGGCTGACCACGTTCTCGGCGGCGATCAGCTCGATAGACTGCAACTGGCGCTGACGCTCGGCATCAATGGCCTGCCAGACTTCACCGTCTACCTGGGGCAGCGCAGCACCACTGACGCCGGGCAGTGCCAAGCCCTCCCGATAAGCGAAACGCGGCATGCTCACTCCTTGTGTAAACGCCCAAAAACTCGCCGCCCTACCCTAGCGGCTCAGGGTGCCTGCGCCCCTACCAGTTCGGGCCGGTGTTGCAGACCACCGCCCAGGGTACTGCTGCCACACGTCTAGCCAGGGGGTGGCGCGGGCGCCATGCGGCCAGCTCAAGTGGTCTGGTTTGAGTCGCAGTAATGGACTACCGCGCAAGACCGTTGACTCTTTAAGCTCTGCGCCGGTTTTGCCCTGCTTACCACACAGGTTTCGCCATGACGCTTCGTATCGGGTTATTACCTCAAGTCGCCGCTGCTCACTTCGTCAGCCACCTGCACATCATGGTGCTGGCAGCGCTGTTCCCGCTGTTGCCGGCGTTCTTCCAGGTGGACTATGTGAAACTGGGCCTGGCCTTGAGCCTGTTCAACATCGTGACGGCACTGGTACAAGCCCCCATGGGGTTTGCCGTGGACCGCTTTGGTGCGATGCGCCTGTTGCGGGCCGCTCTGGCGCTGGGCAGCAGCAGCCTACTGCTGATCGCAGTGGCGCCCAGCTACTTCTGCCTGTTGCTTGGCATGGCCCTGGCCGGGGTTGCCAACGCCATCTACCACCCCGCCGACTATGCCTTGCTGTCGCGTCATATCGACCCGGCCCATATCGGCAAAGCGTTTTCGGTGCACACCTTCGCAGGTTTCCTGGGCGCCGCTGTGGCCCCGGTGTTCCTGTTGAGCGTTGCCGTGGCCAGCTCCCCGGCCATGGCGTTCGCGGCGGCAGCACTGGTGGGGTTTGCAACCTTGGCGGTGCTGTGGGTGCAAGGCTCGGCGCTGCCGCAGGCCACCCACGTGCAATCGGCCACGCCTGCAGGCCAGCCTGCGGTAGGCCGCCTGGCACTGCTGTCACCGATGGTGGTTAGCCTCACCGTGTTATTCGTATTGCTGAACCTGAGCACCGGCGCGATCGAAAAATTTTCTGTCGCCGCCTTGATGCAAGGCCAGGGCGTCGCCCTGAACTGGGCCAACTCGGCACTCACCGCTTTCCTCTTCGCCAGCGCTTTCGGCGTGCTGGCCGGGGGCACGCTGGCCGACCGAACCCAACGCCACGGCGTGGTGGCAGCCAGTGCATTTGCCCTGGCGACCCTGCTGATGATGCTGGTCGCCACCACGCGCCTGAACGAGCCGGCACTGCTGGCTGTGCTGGGGGTGACGGGGTTCCTGACCGGGGTGATAGCCCCCTCGCGTGACATGCTGGTACGCGCTGCCGCCCCAAAAGGTGCCGAAGGTAAAACCTTCGGCATCGTTTCGACCGGTTTCAATATCGGCGGCACACTCGGGCCGGTCGGGTTTGGATGGCTGCTGGACCAGGGCCACCCCACAGGGATTTTCTGGGGCAGCGCAGCCTTCATGGGCCTGACTGTTGCAGTGACGTTACTGCAGGAGCGAGCCCTGGCCAACAACAGAAAAACAAGCGTGCTACAACTCACTTATAAATGATTCATATCAAAAAGCGCACACTGTTTTTACCGCAAACTTGAAGGGCGCCACCCTGCATACATTGCGTTGTAGCACGCTGTTTTCGTGTGCCCGTCAATGTGTTGTAACGGCACGTTCCACAATAATACACACAACCGAAACGCCTGGAGCTTAAACATGGAAGTTAAGAGTTACACCACCGACGACGCCGTGGGCAATATGTTGTCCAAACTGGCCACGCTCTGGAAAACCCGCGCAGCTGTGAACCAGCCGCAGCCGGACTACTGGGGCCTGGCATTCGACCCCACAAAGAACGACTTCAGCCTGTCGTTGCTGCCATTCCGGCAGCACCAGGCGTGGCATGAAGCGCCTGAAGCATTGAAATCCAAATGCCTGTCCTATGCGTGGGGCATCTACAACCTCAAAACCATTTATATCGAATGCAATGTAGTGGTGCCCGCCTGCGAAGACATTATAAAAACCCCGCCACACAGTAATAACCGCACCTTGCTGCAAGATGTCATGTCCCAGGCCATGCTCGACGAAGCATTGCACACGCGCATGTCCATCATGGCCTGCAATTATATTTATGACATGCGCAAACTGGCGCCGCTGGACTTCAGCGCCTTCAATCTGGTGACTTGGCGCGAAGCCCTGCTGGCCAATTGCACGTCCGAGTGGGAGCGCCGCCTGACCCGCTTCGGCATCGCCTGTGCCAGCGAAACGCTGATTACCGATTACCTCAAGACCATGGCAGAAGACGCCAGCATCCAGGCGGTCTGCCACGAAGTCACCCGCACCCACGCCATGGACGAGTGGAGCCATTCGAGCGTGTTCAGTTTTGTCGCGTCCGACATCGTCCACGGCCTGAGCCGTACTGAACGCCAGTACTTGCGCTCGGTCATCCTGCGCACGGTGCAAATGTTCGCCAACAACGAAATGGGCGCCTGGTCCAAGGTGTTCTCCATGCTCGATTTCCCGCATGCCAACGAGATTCTGCATGACGTGGGCGACAACAACGAAATCAGTGTGTACACCGATTCGCTGCAGGCGCTGGTCGATCGCATCGGCCTGGCCGGCAATGGCCTGGGCAGTGCAGAGCTGGCAGTGGAGCAGTTGAACGAAAGGGCCAGCGCATGAACCCGACCTTCAAGGCGCTGTGCGAGCAGGTGCACAGCGAAACGGCCCAGGTAAAGGTGTTCAGCCTGCGCGTACTCGACGCCCCCCGCGACTTCCTTGCACGCCTGGAGCCGGGCAGGCACGTGGCCCTGCAAGCTGCAGACATGGCTGGCACGCCCCAGCAGCGCCTGTACTCGATTACCCGCAAGTCGGCGGACGACCGGTTCGAAATTGCGGTAAGGCGCGAAGGGCATGGTGGGGTTTCAGACCATCTGCACGCGGCGCTGCAGGCTGGGTCAAGCACGTCGTTGCAGTGCGTGGAGGGGGACATCACCGTGGCATCCCTGGTCGGGTGCCGGCAGGTCGGCATGCTTGCCGGCGGTATCGGTATCACCCTGCCGCTTGCCCTGCTGCGCGGGTTTGCGCAACGGGCACAAGAAGGTCTACCCGTACCGCAGGTCAGCCTGCTGCTGTGCGTGCCATCCACCGCCGAGCTGCCTTTTTTGCCCGAACTGCTGGCACTGGAGCTGACCCAGCCATGGTTCGCCCTGCAGGTGTTCGTCACCCGCGAAGCCATCACTGGCAAAGGCCACTTCAGCGCAGGCCGCCCACAAGCCAACGACCTGAAGCGGCTGGGTAACCCAGACAGCGTGGTGATCTGTGGCAGCCATGGCTTTGCCCAGGGCATGCGTGAGCACCTGCAAGCCGAGCTGCCTGCCAGCCGGCTGCTGATCGAATCGTTCAGCGCACCGGCAGCACCCGTGGCGGCTACACCGGGTAGCGAGGCCAGCGATACCCTGCGCCTTCACCTGAAGCACAACGGCCAGGTGCTGGAGCCGCCGGCCGGCAAAAGCCTGCTGGAGATGCTGGAGACCAGCGGCATCGAGGTGCGCAGTGTCTGCCGGGCGGGCATCTGCGGCCATTGCCGGCTGAAGGTGTCGGAAGGGGAATACACCCTGGAGCCCGATTTCTGCCTGACCGACAAAGACAAGGATGAAGGCTGGGCGCTGGCCTGCTGCACCTTCCCCACGTCTGGCACCCTCAAAGTCGACCTTAACGCCTCGGCCTAAATTGCCACCGCAGCTCCTTCAACCACAGGATTTCCCATGAAAACTGCAATTGCACTGCGCCACATCCATTTCGAAGATGTTGGCACCCTGGATACGGTGCTGGCCGACGCAGGCTACGCCCTCACCTACCTGGACCCAACCGTCGATACCCTCGACGGCGAGCAGCTGGTGAAGGCCGACCTGCTGATCGTGCTCGGCGGCCCTATCGGGGCCTACGACGAACAGCTGTACCCCTTCCTGCATGACGAACTGAAGCTGGTACGCCAGCGCATCGAGTGCGGCAAGCCCATGCTCGGCATCTGCCTGGGTGCGCAGTTGATCGCCCGCGCCATGCACGCCAAGGTGTACCCCATGGGCGTCAAGGAAATCGGTTTTTCGCCGTTGACCCTGACCGCAGCCGGCCAGGATTCTCCCCTCGCCGCCCTGCAGGGCACCCCCGTGCTGCACTGGCATGGCGACCAGTTCGACGTGCCGGAAGGCGCGCAGTTGCTGGCCAGCACCCCGGTTGGCGCACACCAGGCGTTTGCCGTGGGCAATACCATTCTGGGCCTGCAGTTCCACCTGGAGGCCGATACCACCCGCATCGACCAGTGGCTGGTGGGGCACGCCAGTGAGCTGGGCCAGGCCGGCATCGACCCGGTTGCGCTGCGCGCGGCCGCCAAGGGCCTGGAAGGCCGCCTGAGCCTTGCTGCAGGCCGCGTGATGCAGGCGTGGCTGAGCAACCTGCCTACTCGCTGAAACCCATTACAAAAAACCGTCAAGGATGAGGAACTGAAGATGATCGTCGTACTGTTCGAATTGCAGGCATTGCCAGGCCAGGGTGAAACCTACGTAGACCTGGTCAACAAGCTCACCCCGTTGCTGCAGCCGATGGAGGGCTTTATTTCGGTGGAGTGCTTCCAGAGCACACTGAACCCCAAGAAGGTGATGTCGGTAACCACCTGGCGCGATGAAGAAGCCGTGGTGCAATGGCGCAACGTCACCGCCCACCTGTCGGCCCAACGCGCCGGCCGCGACAAGATCTTCGACGACTACCGCGTGCGCGTCACCTCGGTGATCCGGGACTACGGCCTGCGCGATCGCGAGCAGGCACCCTACAACGTCGTCGTCGACGGCGAACGTGCCTCGGCCTGCCCGGTGGCTTGAATGGCTGGTAGGTAAGTAGAGCGCAGGTAGGACGGTCGCTTCCTTTGGCCACTCAAGCACACCGCCAACAGGATTGAACTGTTGGCGAATGGCCACAGTCCACCTTTACAGGCCCACCTACCAGAGGCCACAGAGGAGACTCCCATGAAAGGTACCGCGCTTTCGGCCCTGTTCGCGGCCGCTACCCTGCTGGCCTCGCCAGTCTTCGCAGAAGACCTGTGCGCCATCAACCTGCAAAAGATCAATGACAGCATGGCAACCGCCGGCGCCACCTCTGAAGGCCTGGACAAGGCCGTCACCGAGCGTGTCGACGAAGCCAAGCAAGCCCAGGCCTCCGGTGATACCAAGAAATGCATCGAGATCACCAGTAAAGTGGTTGAACGCCTGAACAAAACCGACAAAGGCAGCGGCTCGAGCAGCGGCGGCGCCTGATGCAGCGTGCGGGTGACCGGTCTGGTGGTCGACGGCGCCCGCGCAATGCCGTATACTCGATTCCACGTGCCGTAAGGTACGTTAGCTAGAGCTAGTGTGGGGCCGATTAGGATTCGACGCCGGTAGCGAAACTCTAGGTGCATGCCGAGTTGGTAACAGAACTCGTAAATCCACTGTTGCAACTTTCTATAGTTGCCAATGACGAAAACTACGAGGGCTACGCTCTCGCTGCGTAAGCAGCTGAGCCCGCTCTCCTGGTAGCTTCGGCTCCAGCAATCACCAGGGGATGCCTGTAAACCCGAAGTGATTGTCATACAGAACAGGATCGTCGTGTAGCACGTTGGGGGCAAAGCGACTAAAACTTACCCAACTCGTCCAAAGCACCCTGCCCGTCGGGCGGCTGCGGATTAACTCAATAGACACGGCTAAGCATGTAGTACCGACAGCGGAGTACTGGCGGACGGGGGTTCAAATCCCCCCGGCTCCACCAAAATCCAAAAAAAGAAGACGCCCTCGGGCGTCTTTTTTTGTGCCTGGCGATTGGGCTTGCCGAAGCAGAAAAATCAGATTTTGGCCCTTTCGTGTAGGCCGTTTCCCAAAGATACTCCGTGGGCCTGTTTTCCGTTGCGGTCGTTTTTTCGGGGTTTTAGTCTCTGTGGGTCGTTGCATCTCAACGATACGACTTTGACAGGTCGCGACGGTAATCAACAAAACAGCCGCCCTTATGGCAGCTGTACGTGCGGGCACGCTTGCGTGCGCCGGAACTTGTTGTTTCCGCCGGTCTGTCAACCCACGTACAGCTGCCACCCTCTGTTTGACAGCAGCCGGTGACGGCCGTGCAAACGGAAGCAATCTTGATGAAAATAGTCCCCGATCCGCCACATCACCGCTCATTGGCCAACGATGACAGCTTGCGCACAGTGGGTAAAACCATCTTCTACCAAGGTGAGAACCACACCCACGCCCTGTTCCGCATAGAGCCTGGCATCCCCTGCCAGAGCGCCCGTGAACAGGCCTCCGAACTGATGGGCTACGCCCGTGACCTGACCATCGACGGGCTGATGGAAGACAAACCCAAGCTGATCTGGGCAGCGCATTATCTCTGCGCGCTGGGCAAGGCGCTGCTGGACGATGCTGAATTGGGCATGATGCAGCGCGCTCCCGGTAATCCGTGATCGAACGCTGATAGCGTTGGGGCTGCGTTGCAGCCCATCGCGACCTGCGGTCGCTCCTACGGGTGCGGTTGCAGGGCTGCCACGGTAGGAGCTAGCGCAGCTCGCGATGGGGTGCGGAGCGCCCCCGGCGATCTATGACCAAACGCCGACGGTGCTATCGGTCGCTCCTACCCATCAACCCCTCAAACGCCTTCTCAAGCACCCGCCCAGCATCCGCCAGCTTCTGCCGCCGCTGCTGCATCCACGCCTGGTCATCCTGCAAGCGCTGCCTGGCTTCAGCCCCGGGCGTCTTTTTTATGCCTGGCAATTGGGCTTGCCGAAGCAGAAAAATCAGACTTTGGCCCTTTCGTGTAGGCCGTTTCCCAAAGATACTCCGTGGGCCTGTTTTCCGTTGCGGTCGGTTTTTCGGGGTTTTAGTCTCGGTGGGTCGTTGCATATCAACGACCGGCTTTGACAGGCCGATGACGACCAAACATGCGGTTTTGCCTATGGCAGCTGTGTGTGGGGCACCTCGTGTGCGCCGGTTTGGTCTTCACCGGTCTGTCAACCTACACACAGCTGCCACCACTTGTTTGACAGCGAGTGCTGGTCGCTCCATCGAGGACCACATCATGCTGAAAATCGTACCTGATCCACCTCAGTTCCCCCACTCCCTGGAAGAGGCCATCATGCATGATGCAGCGCGCTCCCGGTAATCCGTGATCGAACGCTGATGGCGTTGGGGCTGCGTTGCAGCCCATCGCGACCTGCGGTCGCTCCTACGGGGGCGGTTGCAGGGCTGCCACCGTAGTTGGGGCTGCGTTGCAGCCCATCGCGACCTGCGGTCGCTCCTACGGGGGCGGTTGCAGGGCTGCCACGGTAGGAGCTAGCGCAGCTCGCGATGGGGTGCGGAGCGCCCCCGGGATCTATGACCAAACGCCGACGATGCTATCGGTCGCTCCTACCCATCAACCCCTCAAACGCCTTATCAAGCACCTGCCCGGCATCCGCCAGCTTCTGCCGCCGCTGCTGCATCCACCCCTGGTCATCCTGCAAGCGCTGCCTGGCCTCAGCCAGCATACGCCGCACTTCCTCCGGCTGCGGGCCGCCGGTGCCTTTACGGCTTTGCACCATCGCGCGGGGCGACAGGCTGGCGCGGAAATCCGCTTCGCTCAGGGGCAATGTGTTGTCCTTCCACTGGTGTTTGTCCGCCGCCTGGGTATACAGCGCCTGCGCGTCCGCGTAGGCAAAGTTCTTGGGCAGCGTGCCTTCAGCACGGGCCTTCTCGACGATCAGCGAAGCAAAGCTGTGGCCGATGCGGAACGGCACATGGTGCTTGCGCTCCAGGGTGTCGGCCAACTCCATCGAGGTGGTCCAGTCAGCATCCAGCTCCTCTTCAGCCCGGGCTGCATTGATTTTCAGCGCATCCAGCACCTGGTCCAGGCGCTTGAACATTTCGCCGCTGGAGGTGAACAGCCCCAGGTCGTCAAACGCGGCCTTGTAATCGGTCATGCCGGTGGTGACGTTGTGCGCGCGCACGGTGGTGGCATTGGCCAGCCCGACCACATCGGACGCCGCCTCCCGGGTGCGCATCAGGAGGCCAGGGTTGCGCTTTTGCGGCATGGCACTGCTGGTGTAGGTCGAGGCCTCATCCAGCAAGATCCACGGCCGGGTCTGGTGATACTGGGTGTGGATATCGCCAATGAACGCGCCGATACGAATCGCCGAGGATGACACCAGACCAGAGGCTTCCAACGGAATGTCATAGGTGGACACCTGGCTGGCGTCCAGCGAGTTCTCCCGCACACCGTCAAAGCCCAGCAGCGCTGCCAGCCGCTCACGGTTGATCGGGTAACCGGAGTTGGCTAGCACCGCAGTGCCCAAGGGGCTCAGGTTCAGCCGTGCGTACAACTCATGCAGGCGCTGCGCATCGCGTTCAAACGATGCCTCGTAGGCCAGCAGGTAGTGGGCATAGCTGATCGGCATGGCTTGCACGCCGTTGGTATAAGCCGGCACCAGGGTATCGATGTGCTCGGCGGCGAGCTTGAGCAAACGCTGGCGCGTGGCGTTCAGGGCATCGCCGTAGGCGAGCATGTGCGTGCGCAGTGAGGCCAGGCGGTAGGTGGCATACATGTCCTGGCGGCTGCGGCCGGAATGAATCAGCGAAGCCTCAGGGCCCACCTTGTCGGTGAGGATCTGCTCCAGTTGCAGGACGTCGCTTGGGCGCTTGCCATCGGGCTGCTCGCCTTGCTCGATGGCATAACGCACGCCACCGGCTATGGAGGCGGCTTGCTCGGCGGTGACGATGCCAGACTCTTTGAGCATCACCAACGAGGCCTTGTTGATGCGGTTGAGGTAATCGAACTGGCTTTCGCCCTTGCGCCCCTGCGCGGGTGCCTTTTCTACAAAAGCCCCGATCTTGCGCGCCTGCTCGGCGCATTCGGCAGTGGTCTTGCACGGGGTGTCTGCCGTGTTGGCGGCGTAGACGGACGGGAAGGAGAGCCAGGCACAGGCAATGGCGACGCTAAGCAGTGTTCTTGTTGTTTTCATGGTGGGCTCTGCTGAGTATGGAGGTTGCCTGATGCTAACGGGCAGTTGCGGCGCTTGAAAGCCTTGGTCCCGATAGCTGCCCCAGGCAACCTCCGCTCACTCACCGGCATCGCCGGCGTGCGCAGGGCTTACCAGCTATAACTCACCCGCGCGGTAACCTCTCGCCCCGGGTTGTAATAGTCCGCCGTCCCCGACCCTACGACATGCTGCTCATCGAACAGGTTGCTCACGTTCAATGCCAGGTCAGTGCCCTTGGCGATGCGGTACTTCAGCGCCGCATCGAACAACGTGGTGCCATCGGTCTTCTTGGTATTGGCCGCGTCCATGTAGTAAGCCCCCACGTATCGCGCACCCAGCCCGACACTCACGTCGGTGTCCGGGATGTCGTAGTAGGTCCAGAGCGAGGCCGAATGCTTCGGCGCCGTGGCGAAAGCGTTGCCCTTCAGCGATGTGCCGTCGTACAGCGAGCCGCGCTTCACGTCGGTGTCCATGTACGAATAGGCGCCAATCACGCTGATATCGGCCGTCACCTGGGCCTTGGCTTCAAGGTCCAGGCCACGTGCGTGGGACTCGCCAACGGTTTGCTGCTCGATGATGCCGCTGGGCAGCACCACGGCGATGGTGACGTTTTCCTGAGTCAGGTCGTATACCGCAGCGGAGAACATCGCGTCCATGCCAATCGGCGAATACTTCACGCCCACTTCGTACTGCTTGCCGGTTTGCGGGGTCACGCCAACCTGGGGCGGTGAGACCGACTCCACCATGCTGACATAGGTGGACACCTCGTCGTTGACGATATACGTCAGCGCGGCGCGATACGAGGTTTCCGACAAGTTGTCACTTTGCTTGACGGCACCGCCCACGTACTCGGTGCTGGACACGTCCATGGCATCGTTGCGCACACCCGCTGTGGCGATCAAACGGTCGTAGAACGACAGGTTCTGCTGCATGAACACGGCCTTGGTGGTCACGTCCTGCTTCTTGCGGCTGTAAGGGGCGATGTTGCGAGGCACGCCAGTGAATACCGGGTTGGCGATATCGATGGGGGTGGCCAGGCTGTAGATCGAACTTTGCTTCGTGGAAGAATCGAGATACTCCACCCCTACCAGGCTGCTGCTGTCGATGTGCTCGAACTGCGCATCGTACTGCAGCATCAGGTTGCCGTTGAGCTGGTCGGCGTCGCTGTCGGTGCCGAATACATAGCGTGGGATGGTGGTGCCCACCCGCGACGCGCTGTCGCTGAGATAGGCATAACCGAAATCGTCACTCAGCTCGCTGTAGCGCAGGTTGCCGCGCAAGGTGAAGCCGTTGTCGAAGTCATGGGTGATGTTGCCGCTGAGGCTGGTGCGCTCGACGTCATGGAAGTTGTAGCTTGGTTCGCCGAAGAACTTGCTGCGGTCGTATTGCTTGTCCAGCGGGTAACCACCGCTGTTGGGGGAGCTGTTGGTTTTCAGGTAATCCAGCACCACGGTGGCCGACGTGAAGTCCGTGGGCGCCCAGGTTAGCCCGCCCATGACGAAGCGGCTGTCGTCCTGCGAATGGTCATATTCGCGGTCACTGTTCTGCAGCTTGGCCGTGAAGCGGCCGGCGACGGTGCCGCCTTCATTGAGCACATCACCCACATCGATGCCGGTTTCGGCATGGTCATAGGAACCGTAGGTGACATAACCCTGGCCAAACTGCTCGAAACGGGGCTGCTTGGTGACGAAGTTCACCGAGCCCCCGGGGTCTGCCGGGCCGAACAAGGTGGAGTTCGCACCACGCAAGATCTCGATGCGCTCGTAGGCATAAGGGTCTTCACGCACACCGCGCATGGAGCTCAGCGTCAGGCCATCGCGATACGTGGTGGCCTGGAAGCCGCGGATCTGGAAGTAGTCGTTGCGGTCGTCGGAGCCGTAGAAATCGCTGATGACACCCGGTGTGTACAGCAGCGCTTCTTCCGTGGTGCTGACGCTGCGCTGCTCCATCTCCTTGCGGGTCACCACCGAAACGGACGCCGGCGTGTTGAGGATGCTGGTCGCAACCTTGCCACCCACCCACAGCTCCTTGGCCACCACCGAGTTGGTATCGTCATCGGCGCTGGCTTTGACCTTGGCGTTGATGATGACAGGCGCCAGGCGATAATCCTCGGTCGCGCCGATCTCCAGTGGGCCGGCAGGCCGGGCCTGCGGGATGATTCGATAAGCAGTGGGGCCCTGCTGCTCCGGCTGCAGGTCGGTGCCCTGCAACAGCGAAGACAACGCTGCCGCTGTACCCAGCGCACCCTGCACGCCCTGGGTGTTGCGGTCGGCAAGGGCCTGGGCATCGAACGAAACGCTCACGCCGGCCTCGCGGGCGAAACGGTCCAAGGCGGGGGCCAGTGGGCCGGCAGGGATGCTCCATTGTTTGAGGGGGCTGTTCTGGTCAGCCGCAGCGGGTTGAGCCCACGATGGTAATGCGTAGCTGCTGACCACCATGCCCAGCAGGGCAGCCTTCAGGGCGCGGTTCAAGGGATGGCGCGGTGAAACCAGGGTAGAACTCATTTTCTCGCTCCGTTACGGGGTCGGCGGGCTGGCCTGTATTCCGGCCTTCCCTACCTGCCGAACGAGAATGAGAAAACACCTCATTTATTTTCAAAAAAAATAAACCGCCTGCTGTCAGGCCTTGCTAACCGCCTGCCGCACCTTGCCCAGCAACTCGCTCATCTTGAAGGGCTTGAGCAACATGTCCATGCCATCGCCCAGAAACGCCTGACGGTCCAGCGCGGCGTCGGCGTAACCGGTCATGAACAGCACGGGCAACTCGGGCCGGTAGCCTCGGGCAAGGTCTGCCAGCTCACGCCCGCTCAGGGTGGGCAGGCCGACATCCGTCAGCATCAGGTCCAGGTGGGCATCGGACTGCAAATGGGCCAAGGCCTCCTCGATGCTGGCGGCCAGCGTGCAACGGTAGCCCGCATCCCCCAGCGCCTCGGCCACCGACAGGCGCACGGCCGTCATGTCTTCGACAATCAGCACATGCTCACCACTGCCCGGCTGGTCCTGGGCAGCCTCACGCTGCACATGCACGGCCGCCTGTGCACTGGCGGGCAACATCAAGGTGACCTCGGTGCCCTGCCCCACCACGCTGCTCAGCACCACGTGGCCACCGGATTGCCTGGCGAAGCCGTAAATGGTCGACAGCCCCAGGCCGGTGCCCTGGCCCAGCGGCTTGGTGGTGAAGAACGGGTCGAAGACCTTTTCCAGCAGTTCGGCGTCGATACCGGTGCCGTTGTCCCGCACGCTAACCGCCACATAGGGGCCGTCCACCAGGTTGGGGTTGCCTTGGGACCAGCGGGCACAGGTGTTGACCCAAATGTGCCCGCCCTTGGGCAGCGCGTCACGGGCGTTGATGACCAGATTGAGCACCGCGCTTTCCAGCTGCACCGGGTCAACCAGGGCAATTGCAGGCTGGTTGGAAAGGTTGAGCGTGAGGGTGATGCGCTCGCCGACCGTGCGGGTAATCAACTCTTCCAGCGAACGTACGTGGCGGTTGACGTCTATTGGCCGGGTGTCGAGCGGCTGCTGGCGGGCGAAAGCCAGCAGGCGATGGGTGAGCGACGCAGCACTGGTGGCGGAACTCAGCGCTGCCTCGGCGTAGCGGGTGACCTTTTCAGGCCGGTTCTCGGCCACGCGTTTGCAGATCAGTTCAAGGCTGGTGATGATGCCGGTCAGCAAGTTGTTGAAATCATGGGCGATACCCCCGGTAAGGCTGCCCAAGGCGTCCATCTTTTGCAGCTGCAGCAATTGCGCCTCGGTACGCTCGCGCACTGCCACCTCACGTGCGAGCTGGCTGGTGGCATCGTCCAGCTGGGCCAGGTGCGAACGCTCACGGTGGCGGTGTTCGGTGATGTCCTCGACGAACACCAGGCACAGCCCCGGCGCCTGGTAGGGCGACAGCTGCCATTCGGTTTCGCGTACATGGCCATGCAGCTGCATGCTCAAGGTGCCTTTCCAGCGTTCGCCGGCCAGCAAGTGTTCGCGCAGGCTGGCCAGGGCCGCCTCCTGCCCGTCGGCAAAGCACTCGCGCAGTTGCACCGGGTCGTGGTTGTCCTGGGTGAGGTGAATGAACGCCTGGTTGCACTCGTGCACTTTCAGGTCGGCGTCCATTACCGCGATAGGCGCCGACACGCCGGTGAATATCTCGCGAAAGCGTGCCTCGCTCTGGCGCAGGGCACGTTCGGCATCGCGTACCCGCAGCAGGGTACGCAAGGTGGCCAGCAGCACGTCCGGGTCTACCGGGTGGGTGAGGTAGGCATCGGCACCCGCATTCAGCCCGGTAATGATGTCGCCGCTCTGAATGGACGCCGCAGACACATGAATCACAGGCAACAAGGCGGTGCGCACGTCCTGGCGCAGCAGCCGGACAATGTCGAAGCCGCTCATGTCCGGCAGGTTCACATCCAGAATCAGCGCATCGATGTGGCCTTCGCCAATCAACGCCAGCCCTTGTGCACCAGTGCCCGCCTCGAGTACCTCATAGCCGTGCACCGCCAGGCGCCTGCGCAGTGCGTAGCGGGTGGCAACGTTGTCATCGACGATCAGCAGGCGCACATCAGCATTCATCCAGGTTCTCCTGGGCCAGGGCCAGCGGGATAACCACAGAGAAGCACGAGCCTTTGCCCGGCTCACTGTGCACACTCACCTGACCGCCCAGCAGCATGGCAAAGCGTTTGCACAACGACAGGCCCAAGCCGGTGCCGCGCAGGCGTTTCTGCAGCGGCGAATCAAGCTGGGCGAAGTCTTCGAACAGCGTGTCCAGCAACTCCGGCGCGATACCAATGCCGGTATCGGTCACGGAAAAGCATACACTGCCTTCGCCGTGCAGGCTCGCTGAAACCCGTACCTCGCCATTGGAGGTAAATTTCAATGCGTTGGAAATGAAGTTGCGCAAAATCTGGGCAAGTTTCTTGTCGTCGGTATACAGCTGCGGCAAGCCCACCGGTTCTTCGAATATCAGGTCCACCGCCGACCCATCGACAATGGGCCGGAACATGCCACGCAGGGCGGAGAACAGGTCGAACATGTCGAACCACGCAGGCGAGATGCTGATGCGGCCTGCTTCGATCTTGGCCAGGTCCAGCAGGTCGTCAACCATGTCGGACAACTCGCGCGTGGCGTTGCTGATGAAGGCCACCTGGCGGTGCTGCTCTGCCGACAGCGGCCCATCCAGCTCGTCGGTCAGCAAGCCGGTAATGCTCAGAATGGACCCCAGCGGCGTGCGGAACTCATGGCTCATGTAGGCCAGGAAGCGGCTTTTCAGGTCAGAGGCCTGGCGCAGCTGCTCGGCCTGAACGTCCAGCTCGGCATACAGCGCCAGCACGCCCTGGTTGGTTTCATCCAGCTCGCTACGCAGCGCGTCGTTTTCGGCCTGCAGCCGGGCGACCAGGGTTGGGTCAGACATGCACAGCCTCCAGGTCGATCACCAGCACGGTCACATCATCCCGGCCACGGCAGAAGTCGCGGTGCAGCACAGCCGCGATCACCGCCGGGTGGCGATGCACCAGGCCAGGGTAATTCTGAAGGTTCCAACGGGACTGCAGGCCGTCGCTGTACATGATCAACACATTTCCGTTCAGATCAGCGTAGTCGAATACTTGGGTTTTTCTGAATTGCCCGCCCACGATCCCGGGCAGCGACGCCAGGCCGCGTTGCTGCGTACCGGCTACCAGGCATGCACCGATATTGCCGATACCCGTGAACGCAAGGCGGTTGGAGGCGCCGTTGTATTGAGCCACCGCCACGGCGCCACCCCGTGTCCCGGACATGGCCTGGTGCAGGGCCTGCAGCTGTTGCAACGGCTCGGCAAAAGGCGCGCTGGCAAACACCGTAGCGCCGGTCAGGGCCGCTGCCTCGGCTTCACGGCCGTGGCCCAGGCCGTCGATCACCAGCGCGCTGACCTGCTGGCCATCGGCGGCCAGGTACCAGGTGTCGCCACAGGCCGGGTCGTCATGCAGCGCATGCTGGGTTGCCCCCCAGCGTTGGTCGGCAGCCGCGTCGTGCTTGCCATACAGACGGGCAAGCACCACCGCACCGCGTGTATCGGCATGCACATCGAACACTTGAGCCAGGCGCGCAACAGCGCCCATGCCGATGCCTTGGGTGCCTGCAGACGAGTAGCCGTCGGCCAGGCACGCCTGGGCGTCGAAGCCCTGGGCGCGGTCCACGGTGAGCACTTCAATACCGTAGCGGCCACCTTCACGCGGCAATACCCGCAGGTGCAGCTCGCCGTGGCCTGCATGTTTGAGCACGTTGCTGCACAGCTCGGTGGTTACCAGTGCAACACGCCCGGCGTCCTGTTCATCGAAGCCGTGGTCCTCGCCCAGTTTCTGCGCTATGCGACGGGCATGGCCGACATCACTCGGGTCGGCCAATGGCACCACCCGCGTCATAGTGGCAGCGATGCTCAAGCCCATCGAGTGATCGTCACGCGCGTGCCCTGGCCAGGGGCTGTGTCCAGCTCGAACTCGTCGACCAGACGCCTGGCGCCGGTCAGGCCAAGGCCCAGGCCGCCCCCGGATGTCCAGCCATCGGTCAACGCCAGGTTGATGTCGGGGATCCCCGGGCCTTCATCGCGGAACAGCAAACGCAGGCCGGTACGCCCATAGTTGTCCAGAATCTGCCAGTCCATGTCGCCACCGCCGCCATACACCACGGTGTTGCGCGCCAGTTCGCTGACAGCAGTCACCAGCTTGGTCAGGTCGACAAGGCGCATGCCGCACTCCCCGGCCAGCTTGCGCGCCAGCTGGCGTGCGAGCACCACATCCTGTTCGATACGCACCGGCAGGCTGCCGCTGTCGCGCACGTTCATGTGCGCTCCAGACGTTGACGCAGCACCTGCATGCCGCGCTCCACGTTCAACGCCGTGCTGACGCCCGGTAGGGTCAGCCCCAGTTCCACCAGCGTGATGGCAACCGCCGGCTGCATGCCCACCACCATGGTTTCGGCATCCAGAATGCGCGAGAGCCCGGAGATGCTGGCAATCATGCGCCCGATGAAAGAGTCGACCATGTCCAGCGCCGAGATGTCGATCAATACACCCCGCGCCGAGATACGGCTGATCCGCTCGGTAAGGTCTTCTTGCAGCGTCAGTGCCAACTGGTCGTGCATGTCCACCTGGATGGTGACCAGCAGAAACTCGCCCATCTGCAGGATCGGTATACGTTCCATGGGCCTATACCCGCGGGCCGAGATCGCCGCCCACGCGGGTCAAGGCCAGTTTAAGGGCATCGGACAGGTTGGCTTTGGTGGTCAGGGTGCCAAGGTCCAGGCCCAGGTGCACGATGGTCTGGGCGATTTGTGGGCGGATGCCACTGATGATGCAGTCAGCGCCCATCAGGCGGATGGCGGTCACGGTCTTGAGCAGGTGTTGCGCCACCAGCGTGTCGACGGTCGGCACACCGGTGATGTCGATGATGGCAATTTCCGAACCGGTGTCGACGATACGCTGCAGCAGCGACTCCATCACCGTCTGGCTGCGTTGTGAATCCAGCGTGCCGATCAGGGGCAGCGCCAGTACGCCATCCCACAGCTTTACCACCGGGGTAGACAACTCAAGCAGTTCTTCCTGCTGGCGACGGATCACGGTTTCACGGGAAGCCTGATAGGTACGGATGGTGTGCATGCCCATGCTGTCGAGCAGCTCGGAGATCAGCCACAGCTGCTCGGCCAGGGTCGCCGGGTCGTCCCGGTAATGAGCCTGCAACAGGGCAAACAGCGGCCCCTTCAGCGCAAAGATGAAATACACCGTCTGGTGTGAGTCATGGCCCAGTTGCGCGCGGGTGGACGAGAGCTTTTCCAGGAAGCGGCGTACACCCTCCCAACCCGCACCAGCCAGGTTGTTGCCGCTACCGCTCTGCAGGCCTTCGCTGAGCAGTTGCAGGAACTCGCGGGTCTCCTGCTTCAGCGCCTGCTCCTTGAGGTTGCGCGTAGCACCGTTGGCTTCCAGGCTCGCAATCCATTGCTCAAGCAACTGCTCCTGGTTGCTGTTGATCGCGTCCAACGTACTGCCTTGCAGTGCTGCCATGTACCTGAGCTCCTGTAGCGAAAGCCGTCGCCTTCACGTGATGACCGGTGTTTTGTGAATGACATTTACCGGCCGAAATAGTTGTATTTGCGGCGCATTTAATTGCATTACGCCAGCCGTGGGTAGCCCCCAGGGCAGCGAGCTGAAAAAAAAAGCCTGCAACGCTTTAACGCTCAGCTCAGGGGGGCAGTACAAAAGCCAGTTATGGGGTGTACATTTCATCCAACGCCTATTAAAAATGTTTTTTTAATAACTGCTATTCGATGAGAATACGGTCAGAAGGAACTGACACATGAAAACCGCACGTATGCTCTTGCCACTGCTCATTAGCCTGGCAAGCAATACCGTACTCGCTGAGAACCTTGATCAGGACGCAGCCATTGCGCAAATAGGCCAGGTGCTGACCTGCAAACGCGCTGTGTCACCCGGCCAGTTCGCCGAGCTGGTCACGGCAGCCAAGGGTAAGGCTGTGGTGCAGGCCTCCGAATTGTCGGACGCCGAATACACCGTCCCCAAGCCTGTCGAGGTTTTTGGCCGCCCGATCACACGGCTGTCGGTGCACGACGCAGGTGACGGCGAGGGTGACTTCAATGAATACACGGGCCAGTTCAGTGGCGAAAGCCTGCAGACCGTCGCCAAGCTGGGGAATATCGCTCAGGACGATCTAGGCCACTACACGAAAGAAGTCGGTAAGCACGACCTGAGCTTGCGGGCGGAGGGTGGCAGCGCTGTTATCAGTTGCGCTAATAACAAACGCTAAGCACCGAGGGCGACTCAGTCCCTGCGCAGTCCGAGAACATGTTCACACAGGGCATCGCCCACCTGACCGATAAAACTTGCATAGAATGTTTTGCCCAGCATCAAGATGGGCGAGCCACTGAGTGAATCTGCCGCGGCATTGACGCCAATAGCACCGGTTTCTTCAGCCAGATTCAGCATGTTACTGGCATGCAGGGACTCATCACAGGGCTGCTGGTGGCACGTGGAGATCAGGTACTCCATCGCTGCCTCTTCGAGTGCTTGATACAGGTGAGTAGCCAGCGCGATCAAGGTTTCACGAATCAGCCCTGGGTCTACTTCCTGCGCTTCCAGCAACGCAAGCGCATGGGTGTCGGCCAGTGCCAGGAAATCGGCGTGCGTGTAGCCTGGCATCGGCGCAAACACGCCCTTTGGCAACTCCTCGGCACTGGCGGGCGATTCAGTAGGGCTAAAGCTGTCTTGCATGGGGGCCTCCTTGGACGGGTATGGACTACGGGCAGGACAACTGCCTGCAGCGCGCATCTTGCACTTGAATGGGTTGCTCTGCACGCTCACGCTGTATGGCAGGCGACGTTGCATAGCTTCCAACCAATAGCCCCGCCGACAAACTCAGCCCTTATAAAAAAGCAGGGCCGCAAAGCGGCCCCAGTCAATCCCGATTATCCCGCCAAGTAGAGGCGCTCACCCCACGGTACGCGCGCCAACAGGTTGCGCCTGACCCCGTGTGGTCACAATACCCAGGAAGGAAATCACGATCGCCAACCCCAAGGTCGAACTCACTTCAACCCGGTGTTCAGGCGTGTACATCATCACCGCCAGCGCTGCAGCGATGAAGATGATCACTGCCCAGGTCAGCCACGGGAACAGCCACATGCGGAATTTCAGCTCGGTGTTCTCGCGCTCCAGCCGGCGGCGCATCCGTAGCTGGGAGATGGCGATCACCATGTAAACCAGCAGCGCGATGGCGCCGGAACTGGCCAGCAGAAACTCGAACACGCCCTTGGGTGCGAAGTAGTTGAGCACCGCAATGGCGGCACCGATCAGCGTGCTGCCGAACACCGCAGCCCGTGGTACACCGACCCTGGAGGTATTTTTCAGCATGGCTGGTGCATCACCGCGCTTGGCCAGCGAGTACATCATGCGCGAGGCGATGTAGATGGAGGAGTTCATGCAACTGGTGACTGCCACCAGCACCACCAGGTCGACCATGAATGCAGCGTTGGGGATATTCATGATTTCCAGCGCACGCTGGTACGAACCCACTACTGCCAGTTGCGGGTCATTCCAGGGCACTACCGAGATGATCACGAAGATCGACAGGATGTAGAAGGTGCTGATACGCCAGATCACCGAGCGGGTGGCCTTGGCGATGTTGCGCGAAGGGTCGCTGGACTCGGACGCCGCGATGGTCACCGCCTCGGTACCAATGAAGCTGAACATCACGGTGATGAAGGCACCGACCACAGCCGCCCAGCCTTTGGGGGCAAAGCCGCCGTGCTCATTGATCAGCCCGCTGAGGCCACTGACTTCACGGTTGGGCAACCAGCCCATCAGCGCTGCGAAACCCAGGCCGATAAAGCCCAGGATGGCCGTGACCTTGAGGATGGCGAACCAGAATTCGAACTCGCCGTACTTGGCCACGCTGAACAGGTTGGTGCCGGCCAGCAACAGGACCGAGGCCAGGGCAAAGATCCAGCTGTCTACCTGAGGGAACCAGGCATTGAGCACGTGCCCAGCGGCCAGGGCTTCGATGGGAATCACCAGTACCCAGAACCACCAGTACAGCCAACCGATGGTATAGCCGGCCCAACGGCCAATGGCCTGTTCGGCATAGGTGGAGAAAGAACCGGTGTCGGGGTGCGCTACGGCCATTTCGCCGAGCATGCGCATGACCAGTACCACCAGGGTTCCGGCCACAAAATAGGAAACTATGGTTGCTGGCCCGGCCGCCGCGATGGCGTGACCCGAGCCGACGAAGAGTCCGGCGCCGATAATGCCCGCGATGGACAGCATCGTTACATGACGTGGCTTGAAACCTTGTGCAAGGTTGCCATCAGATCCCACGGTGTTCATTGATGTTGTTCTCTTTTTGCTGACACAAGGATGGACGGGCAGGCGTAGGCGAAAAAAGCTCCTTGGGATTCGGGGTGAAGGCAGGTTGCTAGCGCTCTGTTGTTGATGTGTGCAGCGCATCAAATGCAACGTGCCGGTGCGGTTCGGGCTTCATTTAAGCCCCGCAAGCATGTGGGAAATTACACGAGAACGCCTCGGAACTGTTCGATCACGACAGCGCTTTTCCAGCAACGCCAAATGTCGCGATTGGCATATCCGATCGCGCCACCGGGCCAGGCGAAGCTTTTGTTTTTCATTTGAATGTGCAGCAGGGCGCCTCAGGCCAGCGCCCGGTCCACCAGTACCTGCAACCGCCCCTGGGAGCAGCGTTCCACGCGTGCCTGCACGCCATAGACGTCTGCCAGCAGGTCCGGCTTGAGTACGTCAGCCGGGGCGCCGCAGGCGATTACCCTGCCCTCGCGCAGCACCACCAGCCAGTCGGCGTGGCTCGCCGCCAGGTTGATGTCATGCAGTACTGCCACGGCCAGCAACCGGTGCGCCTGCACGCGCTCACGCACGGCGTCCATCACCCGCAACTGGTAATGCAGGTCCAGTGCACTGGTGGGCTCGTCCAGCAGCAGTACCTGAGGGTTGCGCGCCAGCAACTGGGCCAGGGCCACCAGCTGGCGCTGGCCGCCCGACAGGCTGTCCAGCGAGCGCTCGGCCAGCCCTTCGATACCCAACTGGCGCAAGGCTTCGAAAGCATGGCCCAACAGGTTGTCGCTACTGCCCACGCGCAGGGCGGCAACGATGCTTTCGAGCACGCCCAGGGCAATGCCGGGGGGCAGTTGCTGGGGCATGTAGGCCAGGCGCCGCGAGCGCTCGGCAAAGCCCAGCCGGGTGACGTCCTGGCCGTCCAGGCTAAGGCCCCCGCGCATGCGCTCCAACCCCGCCAACGCACGCAGCAGGGTGGACTTGCCTGCGCCGTTGGGCCCCACAAGGGCCACCAGGCTGCCGGCCGGGAACGCCGGCATGCTCACCTCGTGCAGAATCTGCCGTGCCCCGTAGGCCACCGATACACCTTCGATCAACAGGCTCACAGTTTTCTCCCCCGGCGGAACACCAGCACCACGAAGATCGGCACCCCGACCAAAGCAGTGACGATACCCACCGGCACAATTACGCCGGGCATGATCGCCTTGCTGGCAATGGATGACAGCGACAGCATCAGCGCCCCCACCAGCGCACTGGCGGGCAACAGGAAACGCTGATCCTCGCCCACCAGCAAACGGGCGATATGCGGGCCCACCAGGCCGACGAAGCCGATGGTGCCAACGAAAGCCACCGCAGTTGCCGACAGCAGGCTGATGCGCAGCAGGGAGGCGAAACGCAGGCGGCGGGTGTCCACACCAAAGCTACGGGCGCGGTCCTCGCCCATGCGCAGCAGGGTCATGGCCGGCGCGGCGCGCAACGAGAACGGCAGCAGTACCGCCAGCACCAGCGCCAGAATGGCGAGCTTGTCCCAGTTGGCCCGGGCCAGGCTGCCCAAGGTCCAGAACACCAGTTGCTGCAGTACATCCTCGGTAGCCAGCAGTTGCAGCAGTGACACCAATGCGTTGCAGCTGAACACCAGGGCAATGCCAAACAGCACCAGGCTTTCCACGCCAGCGCCACGCAAGCGCGACATGGCCTGCAGCAGCACCACTGACAGGCAGGCGAACACGAACGCCATCACCGTGACCTGTACCCCCGGCGCCATCCAGGCGATGCCCAGCGGGTAGGCGATGGCCAGCGACGCGCCCAGCGCGGCAGACGATGACACCCCCAAGGTAAAGGGGCTGGCCAGCGGGTTGTCGAGGATCGCCTGCATTTCTGCGCCCGCCAGCGACAACGCTGCCCCCACCAGCACCGCCATCAGCGCGTACGGCAGCCGCACGTTCCAGATGATCACCCGCTCGGTGGCACTGAGGGTGGCCGGGTCGAACACCCCCTGCACCAGGCGCCCCAGGCTCATGCCCGACGCACCGCTGGCCAGGTCGCACAGCACCGAAACCAACAGCAGCAATGCCAGGGCGCCCACCAGCCAGGTGCGCCGCCACAGCACCCGGCGGTAGTGCCAGGCAGCCTGCTGGGCGCCGGGCAGAGCCTGCGCGGTCACTTGGCGTCGACCCAGTACTGGCCGTCCAGGCCTACCTTGAGCATGCGGTTGATTTCAGCCATGGTCGCCTGCGGGTCGAGGTCCTTGAAGCGCTCGGGGTGCACCCAGCGTGCCATGGCTTCGATAGCCAGAATATTGAACGGCGAATTATAGAAGTCATGCCACAGGCCATGGGCCTGGCCCGCCTTGATCGGCCGCAGCGGCGCGAATTCGGGGCGAGCGGTGATCTTGGCCAGGCTCTGGCGCGCGGTCTCGGTAGATACGCCAGCGCCCAGCAGCACGCCGGGCGCGCGGTTACCGGTGGCGATGTACACATCCGGGTCGGCCTGCAGCACGTACTCCACGCTCACATCACCCAGCGCACCGGGTACCACGTCAGCGCCAATGTTATGCCCGCCCACGGCCTGGACCACGCTGCCCAGGCCGCTTTTGCCGGTGGTGTGGCCAGGCGCCTGCCATACCCCTGCCAGCAGTTCCAGAAACACCTTGGGCCGTTCACTCTCCTTGAGCCCGGCCACCGCATCGGTCACCCGCTTCAGGTGGCGATCGTACAGGCTCAGGTACTCGGCAGCTTCCTGCTCGCGGCCCAGCACAGTGCCGAGCGCCTCCATGCTGACCCGCGTGTTCTTGATAGGGTGCACGCGGAAATCGATGAACAGCACCGGCACGCCAGCCTGCTCCAGCAGGTCAGCCACGGGGCTGTGCTGGGTGGGCCCTTCACCGGCGATGCTGAAGATCGCCAGGTCCGGCTTCAGGCCCAATATCTGCTCGGCGCTGACGCTTTGCTCGGAGGCCTGGCCAATCAGCGGCAGCTTGGCGATTTGCGGGTATTTCTGCGCATACACCTGGTAGGTATGCGGGTCCAGCAGGCGCATGTCGTTCTGCCAACCGACCACCCGCTGGAACGGGTCGTCACGGTCCAGCAGCGCCAGGGCGAAAAACAACCGCCCCTCGCCCAACACGATGCGTTGCGGTGTGTGGTCCAGCTTTACACTGCGCCCAAGCACGTCGGTGACTTGCAGGGCACTGGCCGGTTGAGTGAAGCCGAGGCAGGCTGCCAACAGCAGCAAGGCAGGCAGCACACGCTGCCAAAAACGGAGGAACAGGCACATCGGGGCATCCTCTGGAAGAGAATCAGTCGCAACGGAGCCGGCCATTCTAGCCAGCCACCTGCGCTGCCGATGTGCGCGAATGTATTGGCGCGCAGCCGCGCCATTACATTCCATTACCCCAATCGCCTGCTACCACGTCAGGCAGATCTTGCCGAAATGGCGGTTGCTCTCCTGATAGCGGAACGCCTCGACGATCTGCTCCAGCTCAAAATGCTTGTCCACCACTGGGCGCAAGCCATTGGCATCGATCGCCCGCACCATCGCCTGTTGCTGCGCGCGGCTGCCTACCAGCACCCCCTGCAGGCGAATCTGCCTCACCAGTGCCTGCACCAGCGGCAGTTGCCCGGCCACGCCGGTCAGAATGCCGATCAGCGATACGTGCCCGCCGATGCGCGCGGCAATCATGGACTGTTCCAAGGTGGCCGGCCCGCCCACCTCTATTACATGGTCAACACCGCGGTTGTCGGTCAATGCCCGCACCTTATCGCCCCAGGCCGGGGTCGAGGTGTAATTAATGAGATGGTCGGCGCCCAGCGCCTTCAGGCGCTCGAGCTTGGCATCGCTGGACGAGGTGGCGATAACCGTGGCACCAGCCAGTTTGGCGAACTGCAGGGCGAAGACAGACACGCCGCCCGTGCCTTGCACCAGTACCGTGTCGCCTGGCTTGAGGCGGTCGTCGCTCATCAACGCCCGCCACGCCGTCAGGCCTGCGGTGGTGAGAGTGGCGGCCTCGGCATGGCTAAAGCCCTTCGGGGCCCGGGTGAACGCCGTGGCAGGCGCCGTTACCTGCCCGCGGGCATAGCCGTCCAGGCCATCGCCAGGCACCCTGGCAAAGCCTTCGACGTTGGCCTGGCCATCCAGCCAGTCAGGGAAGAAGGTGCTGACCACGCTGTCGCCTGCCTGAAACTCGGTCACCCCACTGCCCACTGCCACCACTTCACCGGCACCATCGGCCATGGGGATGCGCCGCTCACTGGGGCCCCACATGCCGCTGACCACGGCAAAATCATGGTAGTTGAGCGAGCTGGCGTGCAGGCGCACGGTAATCTCGTCTGCGCCTGGTGCCGCTGCCTCGCTGGTGCCGACTTCGACCTTGTCGTAGCCGCCGCCCGGCTGAACGTAGATGGCCTTGCTGATCATGGATGGTTGCTCCATTCAGGGGAAAGGGTGCGGGTGAGCATAGACGGGCTGGTCAACCCAGCATCGCCCTCAAGGCGTGGCAATCGGCAGCGTGGCGGTCGGCAAGCCCGGGCCAGGGGTTTTCCGGCAGGTTCACCAGCACCGTCCCGGCGCCGGCTGCTCGCCCACACGCCAGGTCGAAGCGGTGATCGCCTACCATCACCAGTTCGCTGGGGGCAACGCCCCAGGCGCTGGCAATTTTCAGCAACCCGTCGGGGCTCGGCTTGGGCGCGGCTTCGTCACGCCCAAGAATCTGTGATACCGCAAAATAGTCTGCCAGGCCGATGGCCTCGAGGGTCACGTGCGCCAGCTCACGGGCATTACGGGTAAGAATACCCAGGCGGCAGCCGCGGCCCGCAAGCTCACGCACCAGGTCCACTGCGCCATCGGCAGCCGTCGAGGCATGGGCCAGCTCACGTTCGTGCGCCAGCAGCCAGGCATGCTTGGCGGCTGCTTCGTCTTCGGGCAGGGCGGCCAAGTGGGTGAGAATGTCGGCTGCAGGCGGGATATCGAGCGCCACGCGGATGGCTGCAAAGTCATGCACCGCCACCGTCAGGGTGCCGTCCATGTCGAACACCCAGTGGCGAACCCCGCCCAGGTTCATGCCCAGTCCTTGCGGTGGCGGATTAACCCTTCCTGGCTGGAAGAAGCCACCAGTTGCCCGGCCTGGTTGAAGATGCTGCCGCGGCAGAAGCCACGGGCGTTGCCCGCCCACGGGCTGTCAGTGGCATACAGCAGCCACTCGTCCGCACGCAGGTTGCCGTGGAACCACAGCGAATGGTCCAGGCTGGCGATTTGCATGTCACGCTGCCACACCGACTTGCCATGGGGCAGCAGCGAAGTGGTCAGCAGGCCGAAGTCCGAGGCGTAGGCCAGCAGGTATTTGTGCAGGGCGGGGATGTCTGGCAGTTTGCCGTCGGCGCGGAACCAGGCGTACTTCACCGGGTCGCCGGGCTTGGGGTTGAACGGGTCACGCTCGGTCACCGGGCGGATCTCGATGGGCTTGGCGCACAGCACCTTGTCACGGATGCGCTCAGGCAGCTGCTCGGCCATGGCACTGGCCAGCTCCACCTCGGTAGGCAGGTTTTCCGGGCCGACCACATCGGGCATTGGTGCCTGGTGGGTGAAGCTCTCCTCGTCATACTGGAACGAGGCGCTGCAGGTGAAAATAGTCTGGCCCTTCTGGATCGCCGTCACGCGCCGGGTGCTGAAACTGCCGCCATCGCGCACGCGGTCCACTGAATACACCACTGGCAAGCTGGCGTCGCCCGGGCGCAGGAAGTAGCCATGCAACGAATGCACGTGGCGGGCGTCTTCCACAGTCTGGCTGGCGGCCGACAGCGACTGCCCCAGCACCTGGCCACCGTAGAGCTGGCGGAAGCCCAGGTCCTGGCTGCGCCCGCGGAACAGGTTTTCTTCGATGGGTTCGAGGCTCAACAGGTCGACCAGGTCGTCCAACACATGGCTCATCGGTGGGGTTCTCCTTCTTGGCGAGCCTGGCTCGCGGTGCGCCAGCAGGCGACACATGATTCAACGGCGCTGTACCGGCAACGGCCAGCCCCTTCCAATGCGGGAAATAATACAGGGTTTGACAGCACTGCCACCCCTGGCGGTTCAGTCGGTGCGCAGGGTCTGCTCCCAGCGGGCGCGGTCGATACGGTAAAGCACGTGCGGCCGCAAGGGGTGGCCGGCAGCAATGCGAGGGTGCTCGAAACTGCCTGCCTCGTCCTGCTGCATGCCGATGGCCTGCATGACCTTTTGCGAGGGCAGGTTCAGCTGGCTGGTGAACGACACCACCTCGTTCAACCGCAACTGGGCGAAGGCGCAACGCAGGCACGTCCAGGCCGCCTCACTGGCAAACCCCAGGCCCCAGTGGCGGCGGGCAAGCCGCCAGCCTATTTCCACCGCCGGGGCAAAGGGCGCGTCGAAGTTGACCTTGAGCAGGCCGGCCATGCCAATGAATGCCCCGCTGTCCTTGCGCTCCAGCGCCCACAGGCCGAAGCCGTATTCATTGAAGTGGCCCCGCAGGCGGCCAATCAGCCCGGCGGCCTCCAGCCGGGTCAGCGGCGCCGGAAAGTAACGCATCACCTGCGGGTCTGCGCACAACGCAGCAAACTCGCGCAGGTCATCGTCATGCCATTGGCGCAATACCAGGCGGGCGCTTTCCAGTTGCAGGATGGGGGTCATTGCGGGTTGCTCCGGTCACGGCATGCTTGAGGCAAGTTTAGCGCTGGCAGCGATCAGGGGGTGCCACACGCCTGGTATGAGATGCCCGATTGCCCGAGAAAGTGCACCCTCGATAATGGCAAGATCACCACTGCCCCCGGAATGTGAGCGCCCCATGCCGTTGCCGCTGATCTATCACGAAGACTACAGCCCGGAGTTTCCGGCAGACCATCGCTTCCCGATGGAAAAATTCCGCCTGCTGCACGATCACCTGGTCGACACCGGCCTGACGACCGACCAGGCGCTGTTACGGCCAGAGATCTGCCCGGTCGACATTCTGGCCCTGGCCCACGACCGCCAGTACATCCAGCGCTACATGCAAGGTGAACTGCCCCGCGAAGACCAGCGGCGCCTTGGCCTGCCCTGGAGCGAGGCGCTGGCCAGGCGTACCGTGCGGGCAGTCGGCGGCTCGCTGCTCACCGCAGAAATGGCTTTGCAGCACGGCGTTGCCTGCCACCTGGCGGGCGGCACCCACCACGCCCATTACGACCACCCGGCGGGCTTCTGCATCTTCAACGACCTGGCCGTGATCAGCCGCTACTTGCTGGAAGCAGGCCGTGTGCATCGGGTGCTGATCTTCGACTGCGATGTGCACCAGGGCGACGGCACCGCACGTATCCTGCAGGACACCCCGGAAGCCATCACCGTGTCGCTGCACTGCGAGCAGAACTTCCCGGCACGCAAGGCCCACAGTGACTGGGATATCCCCCTGCCTCGGGGCATGGGCGATGAAGCCTACCTGAAGGTGGTGGACGATGCCTTGAACTACCTGCTGCCGCTCTATCAACCCGACCTGGTGCTGTATGACGCCGGTGTGGATGTGCACAAGGACGATGCACTGGGCTACCTGCAACTGACAGACGCAGGCGTTGCTGCACGTGATAAAGCGGTACTGCGGCATTGCCTGGGCAGGGACATTCCGGTGGCAGCCGTTATAGGGGGTGGCTACAGCAAGGACCGGGAGGCCCTGGCCCGGCGCCACGGTATTCTGCACCGCAGTGCCGCGCAGGTTTTGAGTTGTTCACAATGACTGTGGAACCGCTTGTGGATAACCTGCGCGAAAGACGCTGCAGGCCTTGCCAATCAAAGCCTGCAGAGACATGATCATTTTTTGAGCAGTACGCTCAGGGGTGTGGTTGCGCTAGAATGCGCCACTTTTCCACAGCCTGTTGCCTACCATGCCTGACCGTACCTGCCCCCCATCCCCTCCCGCCGTCGTCATCGGCGCAGGCCCTGCCGGCCTGATGGCAGCCGAAGCCCTGGCCCAGGCGGGCTTGGCTGTGGAGGTGTTCGACGCCATGCCCTCGGTAGGGCGCAAGTTCCTGCTGGCGGGCGTGGGGGGCATGAACATCACCCATTCCGAGGCTTACCCGGCGTTCGTGAGCCGTTATGCCGAGCGCCAGCCTGAGATCGACGCTCTGCTGCGTGGCTTCGATGCCGACGCACTGCGCCAGTGGATACACGGCTTGGGCATCGAAACGTTTGTGGGCACCTCAGGCCGGGTTTTCCCCAGCGACATGAAAGCCGCCCCTTTGCTGCGTGCCTGGCTCAAGCGCCTGCGCGACACCGGGGTAGATATCCACACCCGACATCGCTGGCTGGGCTGGAGCCCCGAGGGCGCGCTGCGGCTTGCTTATCCACAGGGCGAACGGCGGGTCGAAGCGGCTGTGGTGGTGCTGGCGCTGGGCGGTGGCAGCTGGGCGCGCCTGGGCTCTGATGGCAGTTGGCAGGCATTGCTGGCGCAGCGGGCTGTGGATATCGCCCCGTTGCAGCCAAGCAACTGCGGCTTCGAGGTTGAGGGCTGGAGCGCACTGCTGCAGCAGAAGTTTGCCGGTGCACCGCTGAAGAACATTGCCCTGAGCGTGCCGGGCAGCCCCCCACGCAAGGGCGAGTTCATTCTCACGGCCCAAGGCGTGGAAGGCAGCCTGGTGTATGCCTGGTCGGCAGCCGTACGCGAAGCCATCAACCGTACCGGCCAGGGGCAGTTGTTGCTGGACCTGCTGCCGGACAAGCCTGTGGACAAAATTGCCCAGGCCCTGGCCAGGCCCCGCGGCTCGCGCTCCATGGCCAGGCATCTGCAAGGTCAGCTGGGTATCGATGGGGTCAAGGCAGCCTTGCTGCGCGAGCTGACCGATCAGGCTACGTTTGCCAACCCCGATGCATTGGCCCGGGCGATCAAGGCCTTGCCAATCACCCTGGTGCGCACCCGCCCCCTGGATGAAGCCATCAGCAGCGCGGGCGGCGTGCGGTTCGAAGGGCTGGACGATGGGTTGATGGTCAAGGGCATGCCGGGGGTGTTCTGTGCCGGCGAGATGCTCGACTGGGAGGCACCGACCGGCGGCTACCTGCTGACCGCGTGCTTTGCCAGCGGGCTGCGCGCAGGGCGCGCAGCCGCGCACTGGTTGGCCGCCCTGCGAGGGTAATGGGCGCCGCGCAGCGGCGCATCGCGAGCTACGCTCGCGCCTACAGGGTCAGGGTTTGCGCTTGCGGGGGCCGCCGTTGAAGCTGGGCACCTTGCGCACGGCCTTCACTGCCGGTTGCGCACTGCCCGCCTCGGCACTGTCCATCCAGCGGCCCAAACCGCGCTTGGCGCTGGTTTCCTTGGGCTTTTTGGGTTTTTTCGGCTTCTTGATCACCTGGCCACTGGCATCGGTCAACGGTACCCGGTGCTCGGGGATAAAATCCGGCTCCTCGTGACGCGGCAGGCTTTGCCGGGTCAGCACTTCAATGGCGCCCAGCAGTTGCACCTCGTCTGCACACACCAGCGAAATCGCCTCACCGGTGTTGCCGGCGCGTCCGGTACGGCCAATGCGGTGGACGTAATCCTCCGCAACGATGGGCAAGTCCAGGTTGACCACCAGCGGCAGGTCATCGATGTCCAGGCCACGGGCGGCTACATCAGTGGCCACCAGCACCTGCACCTCACGTGCCTTGAAACTGTCCAGCGCACGCTGGCGCGTCGCCTGTGGCCGGTCACCGTGGATACCATCGGCATTCACGCCCTCGGCCAGCAGCCGCTCAACCAGCTGATCGACGCCGTTACGGGTCTTGGCGAAGACCAGCACCTGCTTCCAGCGCTGCTTACGCAGCAGGTGGCAGAACAGGTCCGGCTTGCGCTTCTTGTCCACCGGCACCACCCACTGCTTGACGCTGGAAGCTGTAGCGTTGCGCGGGCTTACCTCGATGCTCAGCGGGTCATTAAGGGCGAGGCCCGCCAGCATGCGGATCTGGTCCGAGAACGTGGCCGAAAACAGCAGGGTCTGGCGCTTGCGCGGCAGTGCGGCGTAGACCGATTGCAGTTCTTCGGCAAACCCCAGGTCAAGCATGCGGTCCGCTTCGTCCAGCACCAGCGTCTGTACCTGGTTGAACTTCACTGCGTTCTGGCGGAACAGGTCGAGCAGCCGGCCAGGGGTGGCCACCAGCACGTCGACACCACGGCGCAGGCGCATCATCTGCGGGTTGATACTGACCCCGCCGTACACGGCATAGGTACTCAGGGGCAGGTTTTCGGCATATTCGCGCACGTTGTTGTGCACCTGCTCAGCCAGTTCGCGGGTGGGCACCAGTACCAGGGCACGAATCGAGTTGGGCGCGACCTTCTCGCCTTCCAGCGCCAGGCGCTGCAGCAGAGGCAGGGCAAAGCCTGCGGTCTTGCCGGTGCCGGTCTGGGCCGCGGCCATCAGGTCGCGACCGGCCAGCACGGCGGGGATGGCCTTGGCCTGCACCGGGGTGGGGGTGGTGTAGTCCAGTTGCTGCAGGGTGCGCAGCAGCGGTTCGATCAGGCCGAGTTTGGCGAAATTCATGGCAATACCATCAGGGGTTCAGCGAAGGCGGCAAGTCTACCGCATCACCCCGGCCTACTTGCAGGTTTCACCGGTAGCCGGAGGCGCCTTGCGCCACTGCGGCAGGCCGATCAGCACCACCGCTCCGATGATCACGGCCATCGCCACGCACTCCTCGGCGCCGATGTGCTCCCCGGCAAAGGCGATGCCCAACAGCACGGCGACCGCCGGGTTGACGTAGGCATAGCTGGTGGCGGCCGCCGGGCGTACATGCTTGAGCAGGTACAGGTAGGCGCTGAACGCCAGAATGGAGCCGAAGAACACCAGATACGCCAGCGCCCCCCAGCCAGCAGCGGTAGGCATGTGCGTCATGCGCTCGCCCGACAGCAGGCTGACCACCAGCAGCACAGCGCCGCCAACCAACATCTGCGCAGCACTGGCCATAGGCCCCTGGGGCATCGGCAGGCGCTTGCTCCACACCGAGCCAAACGCCCAGGACGCTGCCGCAAAAATCAGCAAAGCCGCGCCCATCGGGCTGGCCTGCAGGTTGGACCCCAGGTTCAACAGTGCGATACCCAGCAGCCCCAGCGCGATGCCTGCCCATTCCAGCCTGGAGTTGCGATAGCCGAACATCAGGCCGAACAGCAAGGTGAACAGCGGTACGGTTGCCACCGCCAGCGCGGCCACCCCGGACGCCACCCCGGCATGCTCGGCCACAGTCACCGCACCGTTGCCACAGCTGAGCAGCAGAAAGCCGACGGCGCCCGCTGCCCGCCACTGTACCCACGTTGGCGCGGGGGCTCCGCGCCAGCGCATGAAGCCATACAACAGGCTACCGGCGATCACAAAGCGCACACCCGCCATGAGCATCGGCGGCCAGCTTTCCACACCAATGCGGATGAACAGGTAAGTGGATCCCCACACCAGGTACAAGGCCAGGAAGGCGCCGATCAGCACCAGAGGAAAGCGACGGGGGGCAGGCATGGGCACACTCGAAATCCGTTTACGGGTGGTGCAGTGTAACGGCGCCCGCTGGGCGCGCTACGTTACAGAGCGGGGTGAAATCAGCAGCACACTTGGCTGTTTTCAGCAGTACCTGGCCAACGCCTCGCGAACCTTGGCAGCGGGCGTTTTCTGCAGGCGGCACAGCAGGTCGTGGGACAGCTGTTGCACACCATGGCTCTGGCGCAGCACACCCGCCAGGTGTTGCAGCAGGTTGGCGGCCATTTCGGCATCGGCCATCGCCCGGTGAGCAGTGCCGGTTTGTGGCAGCCCGGCCCAGCGGGTCAGGGTGCCCAGTTTGTGGTTGGGCGCCGCTGGCAACAAGCGCCGCGACAGTAACAGGGAGCAGGCGAACGACTGGCTGCGGCTACGGCCAATGCGGCCCAGCTCGTAGTCCCAGAATTTCTGGTCGAAGGACGCATTGTGGGCCAGCAACGGCGTAGCCCCGACAAATTCGGCGACTTCGTTCATCACCAGGTCCACCGGCGGCGCCTGGCGCACCATGGCCGTGGTGATGCCCGTGAGGCCGGCGACGAAGGCCGGCACCGGCACGCCGGCGTTCATCAGGCTTTGATAACGCGCCACGATACGGCCGCGCTCCAGCATTACCACCGCCACTTCGGTCGCGCGGCAGCCAGTACCCGGGGATATCCCGGTGGTTTCAAAGTCGATGACAGCAATACGTTCCATGGAAAACCTAGTGTTTGAGCAACAGCGCGCCCTCGATGGGCACATAGCGGGTGGCGGCGCGGATCAGTGACAAGGCTGTCAGCCCGGGCACACCATACACCACAGCGTCGGCGCCGTGGCGCTGGATGACACGCTCCAGCAGCAGGTCGAAATCCCCATCGCCCGACGCCAGCACCACTTGGTCCACACGGCTGGCCGCATCGATCACATCCAGGGTGATCCCCACATCCCAGTCACCCTTGGCCGAGCCGTCGCTGCGCTGAATGTAGGGCTTCAGACGTACCTCGAAACCGAGGTTGCGCAAGATCTGCTGGAACTGTTGCTGCTTGCTGTCGCCACGGTCGATGGCGTAGGCGAACGCCTCGACGATCTGGCCTTCACGGCTGACCTGGTTCCACAAGGCGGTGTAGTTGAAATGGCAACCGTGGGCCTGGCGCACGGTGTAGTAGAGGTTCTGCACATCGGCGAACAGCGCGATCTTCTTCACCTCGGCACCTCTGGTCTGGCTCAATGACAGGAGGGCGCCATGCGCCCCCCTAAAGCCAGCAGTATGCCAGACCTGTCAGACGTAGGAGTCGTCGTCGTCGAAGAACCCGCCCTCGTCGCCGCCGTAGTCGGCATCGGAGTAACCGCCCTGGTCACTGCCCCAGCCGCCGTTGTCGGCCACCTGCTGCTGACCACCCTGGTCGTTCCAGCCACCATTGTCGCTGGCCGGTGACGGCTCTTCCTTGATCACCTCGACCACCTCTTCAGGCTGCGAGTTGTGGTTGAACAGGCTGCTGATGCCTTGCGCCAGCAACACGCCCCCCGCTACACCCGCGGCGGTCTGCATGGCGCCGCCCAGGAAGCTGCTGGCACCACTGCGGGCAGGGGCAGGGGCCGCGCCAACACCAGGTTGCTGGGCCTGCGGCTGAGAAAAGCCTGGGGCCGACGGCTCGCGCCAGCCCCCAGCGGACGGCGCTACGGGGGCCGCAGCAGGCCGTTGCGGCTGCGCAGCCGGGGCTGCACTGCGCCCGCCCGTGCCAAAGATGCTCGACAGAAAACCGCCGCCACCCGAGCTGGGCGCGGCATTGCCTGCCTGCGCAGCCTCGGCCTGGGCGCGCGCTTGCTTGAGCTCGGCCTGCAGCTGCTTGTTCTGCTCGTCCAGCTGCTTGATGGCAGCCTCTTGTACCAGAATCGCCTGGGCCATGTAGTACGGCGCCGCCGGCTGCTGACGCAGGTGCGCTTCGATGCAGGCCATGGCCTGGGCATCGCGAGGCTGGTTCGGGTCCTCGGCTTGCTTGATGCGGCCAAACAGGCCATCGATCAGGGTTTGTTCTTCGGTATTCATGGGCGACCTCGTGGGTAGCAGGGCAACGGACAGCATCAAAGATGGGGCGTGACGGCGCCTGATTCAATCACCTGCGCCGTGAAACTTTTTTCAGCAAGTGACAGCTCCAGGCGTGCTTTGGGCTAAAGTTACCGCCCTGTTTCAATTGCCATGCGATGTTGACCGATGAATCCGCTGAGCGTCCTGCGCGACTCCCTGAGTTTCTTTTACCGCCACCTCGGCGCCATCCTGCCGCTGTGTTTGCCACTGGTGGTGCTGGAAGCCCTGATCACCCAACTGCTGTATCGCCAGCTGGGCGACCAGGCTTCACCGGCCTACGGCATGCTGATCAGCTTGCTGTGCTACCCGCTGTACAGCGCCGCACTGATCCTGTTTCTCGACACCCGCAGCAACGGCCAAGTGGTGGCCAACCGCGACCTGCTCGCCCGCGCCGTGCAACTGTGGCCGCCGCTGGCGCTGCTGATTCTGATCAGCTCGCTGTTGATCATGGCGGGCCTGGCCCTGTTCGTCATTCCGGGTGTGTGGATCATGGTGAACCTGGTGTTCGTCGAATACCTGCTGGTACTGCGCGGCCTGCCGACAGTGCAGGCCATGCGCGAGAGCGCCCGCATGACCACGGGCCATTTCATGCGCATTCTGGTGTGCATGGTCGGTGCACTGGCACCGATCTGGCTGATTGATGGGCTGATGCTGCTAGCCCTGCCCGACCCCTCCCCTGGCACAGAGCTGGTCATGGACAGCCTCAGCGGCTTCCTGCAGTTGTACAGCACCGTGGTGCTGTACCGGCTGTTCATGCTGCTGGAGGGCCAGCAGGCAGCGTGAGGCAACGAGGGAAAGCCTTCGGCCTGCTGGGGTTTGGCATGCTGCATTAGCGTGCCTATCCCCAACAGGCTTTCGAGGAACCCCCTATGGATAGCGCCATTCAGGCACATTTCGCCCGTTCGTTTCGCGCCCGGCTGTACATGCGTGTAGCCAACAGCACTGTGCCACTGCGCCTCAGCCGCAGTTCAGACAAGTTCAGCTGGGGCGTGACCCCTGAGGATGACTGGCTGCAAGCCGGTGGGCGGCAGGACTCACCACTGATGGACTTCCATTACCTTTCAGCTACCGATGACCGCCTGCACTATCACATCACTGTTCCAGGGCGCCCACAAACCAAGACGCTGGGGGTGAGCCGTAATGGATACCTGGGCTTCTACTGGCATGCCGAAGTAACGGATCCCTGGAAGATCGAACCGCTGCGCCAGACTGACGAAGGGCTTGTCTGCCACTTGCGCGACCACCGCGGGTATCGCGTAGGGGCTATCAAGGACAACCCGCATCACAGCGGTGACTGGGTGGCGTTGCTGAATGTGGAGGAAGGGGATGTGTACAACTTCTTGCTCAGGCAGGAGGGTTGAGGGGTCGGGGGGGGGGGGGGGGGCGCCCCCCCGGGGCGGGGCGAGGCGGGGGGGGCGCGCCCCGGGGGCCCCTCCCGGTTCACGTTCCTCGCGGCTTGGCCCGCGCAGTGGCCTCGGCCACCAAAGGGTCGTCCGGCCAATAATGCTTGGGGTACCGCCCCTTCAGGTCCTTTTTCACCTCGGCATAGGTTGTCCGCCAGAAGTTGGCCAGGTCCTGCGTCACCTGCACGGGCCGCCGCGCAGGCGAAAGCAGGTGCAGCTTCACCTGCTGGCGGCCATTGGCAATGCGTGGGGTATCCGCCAGGCCAAACAGCTCCTGCAGCCGTACGGCCAGAATCGGCGGGTTTTCGCTGTAGTCCAGGCGAATACTGGAACCTGACGGTACACGCATATGGGCCGGGGCCTGCTCTTCCAGCCGTTGCGGCAGCGGCCATGGCAACAGGTTGCGCAGCAGCGCTGGCAAGTCCAGGGCAGCAAAATGGCTCAAGCGCGAGACTTTACCCAGGTAGGGCTGTAACCAGTCTTCAAGGCAGTCGAGCAAGGCCTGGTCGGTGAGGTCCGGCCATTCGCTGCTCGCGCCCTGGGCCATGTCCAGCTGGCGCAACAACGCCACCCGGGCTTGCCACTGGCGCAGGTCAGGGGTCCAGGGCAACAGGTTCAAGCCCTTGCGCCGCACCAGCCCAAGCAATGCCCGAGTGCGTGCGTCGTCGTCCAGGCCAGGCAGCGGTTCGCGGCTGAGTATCAGCTCCCCAACTTTTACCTGCCGCTCGGCACGCAACACCTGCTCCCGCTCATCCCAATCGAGAACGTCCACCCGCTGCACCTGGTCGGCCAGCACATCGTCCAGCAGGGCAGGGTCGAACTCGGCAGCCAGGTAGATCCGTTCCTCCCGCTGGCCTTGGCGGCTGCCCAAGTCCGCGACCACCAGCCACGGGCATTTCATCAGCGCGTCACTTTCGGCAAACAAGGCGGCACGGCCACTGGCCAGCCGGTACTCCGCACTGCCTTCGCGGCGCTGTTGGGCAATGCGGTCGGGGTAGGCGCATGCCAGCAGCGCGCCCAACCAGCGCGGATGATCGGGGTCAGCCACAGCGTGACGGGGATTACCTTGCAAGAGGTTGCGGTACTGGCGCGACAGCTGCCGGGCACGTTGAACGCCGCCCTGGCCACTACGGCCGGCGTTGTGCTCACCGCCGACCAGCGCCAGCCGGCTGTGCAGGTCTGCACCGCCGCCGCGCTGGATATCCCGCTCCCCCAGCAGCGCGGCCACGTCACAGGCCATGCGCGACAACCCCAGGGCTTGCCCGCGCAGCAGCAGGTGAGCGATGCGTGGGTGTGCGGGCAACTCGGCCATCGCCTGGCCGTGCTCACCCAGGTGGCCCTGGCTGCCCGGTTTGAACGCCCCTAGCCGTTGCAGCAGGTCCTGAGCCTGGGCGAACGCGGCGGTGGGCGGCTGGTCGAGCCAGCACAGTTGGCCAGGTGTCACCCCCCAACGGGCCAGTTGCAAGGCCAGGCCAGCCAGGTCGGCCTGCAGACTCTCCGCACTGCCATGGGCGGCCAGTTGGTCGTGCTGGGCCTCGGACCACAGGCGGTAGCACACTCCCGGCTCCAGGCGGCCCGCGCGGCCCGCACGCTGGGTGGCACTGGCGCGGGAAATGCGCTGGGTATCCAGGCGGGTCATGCCGCTGCCAGGGTCGAAGCGCGGCACCCGCGACAGCCCGGCATCAATGACCACACGTACGCCTTCGATGGTCAGGCTGGTTTCGGCGATATTGGTTGCCAGCACCACTTTGCGTCGCCCGTCCGGGGCTGGGTTGATCGCTGCCCGCTGGGCACTGAGGTCCAGTTCACCGTGCAACGGGCACAGCAAAACCTCGGGGCGATCCGCCAAGGCCTCCTCCAGGCGCTGATGGACGCGGCGGATCTCCGCCTGCCCCGGCAGAAAGACCAGCAGGCTGCCGGCCTGGTCGGCCAGGGCATTGAGCACACTGTCGACGACCCGAGGCTCGATGAACTCACCCGGCTGAAACGGCCGCCCCTAGCGGATGTCCACGGGGTACATGCGCCCCTGGCTGCTGACCACCGGCGCATCGCCCAACAGCCGAGACAGGCGCTCCCCCTCAAGTATCCGCCAGAGATCTTTGGCTGCCCCATGGGCATTAACAAGCTTTTTAACAACTACCTCACCACAAGTTGGGTACGAACTACCAACGACGGCATCGAAAACGAGTCAAAATCGAAAGTCTATT
Source organism: Pseudomonas sp. S60 (assembly GCF_016647865.1). NCBI lineage: Bacteria > Pseudomonadati > Pseudomonadota > Gammaproteobacteria > Pseudomonadales > Pseudomonadaceae > Pseudomonas > Pseudomonas sp. S60. The sequence continues at coordinate 95,799 of NZ_JACVVH010000019.1, forward strand.
CAAAATTTATTAACTCGATTACCGAAAGCTTTTTGGACACAGGAGTTTGGGCCAAGCCCTTTAGTGCCGAGCTTAGTAGAGTCTCTGTCATATCAAAATGCGGATCGCGCACCAAGGTTATCGAGAACGATGAAGGCCGAGAAGTCAAAAATAACTGAATCGCCCCTGGTTTCCTAGACACCTCCAAGCCTCATAATGAGGCCCAAATAGGAGGTGCCATGAGTCGTCAGCGTTACCCCGAAGAATTCAAGATCGAAGCGGTCAAGCAAGTGACCGAGAAAGGCAAACCCGTCGCCGATGTCGCCCAGCGCCTGGGCATGTCCGTGCACAGCCTTTACGCCTGGATCAAGGTCTACAGCAAGCCCCAAGAGCAGCGCCAGCAAGACGACGATCAGCAGGCCGAACTGCGCAAGCTGCGCGCTGAACTCAAGCGCGTGACGGAAGAGCGAGACATCTTAAAAAAAGCCGCCGCGTACTTTGCCAAGGAGTGCGGCTGAAGTACGCCTTCATCAAGAAGCACTCGACCGATTACCCGGTGCGGCGCCGTTGCCAAACCCTCAAGGTGCACCCCAGCGGCTACTACGCCTGGCTGGCCGAGCCTCAATCTGCCCGAGCAAAAGAAGATCAACGTCTGCTTGGCTTGATCAAACACGCCTGGCTAGAAAGTGGAGGTGTATACGGCTAACGCAAAATTCACGATGACCTACGTGAGCTGGGAGAGGCATGCGGACGAAATCGAGTCGGGCGCTTGATGCAGGCGGAGGGGCTGCGTTCGCAAACGGGCTATCGGCGGCGTCCAGGGTTTTACGGTGGAAAACCAACAGTGGCCTCGCCCAACCACCTCGCGCGGCAGTTCAAGGTCAGTGAGCCGAACAAGGTCTGGGTGACAGATATCACTTACATCCGCACCTATGAAGGATGGCTCTACCTGGCGGTAGTGCTCGATCTGTTCTCACGCCAAGTAATTGGTTGGTCAATGAAGCCAAGGATGTGCAGCGACCTGGCTATCGACGCAATGTTGATGGCTGTGTGGCGACGCAAGCCACAGCAGCAAGTGATGATTCACTCAGATCAAGGTAGTCAGTTCAGTAGCTCAGATTGGCAAAGCTTCTTGAAGGCTAACAATGTAATCAGCAGCATGAGCCGGCGGGGAAACTGCCACGACAATGCCGTAGCCGAGAGCTTTTTCCAGCTTTTGAAGCGGGAGCGAATCCGACGAAAGATCTACACAACCCGTGAAGAAGCCCGAAGTGATACTTTCGATTACATCGAAATGTTCTATAACCCTAAACGCCGACACAGCAGTGCTATGCAGCTGTCTCCAGTAGAGTATGAGAAACGCTATTTCCTGAGCTTGGAGAGTGTCTAGGAAACCAGGGGCGATTCAGGGAACTTGCAGGAATAACTCATCAAGTCTGCCCACACATGTATCGCCATGCTTTCATTACCAAAAGAATATTAAAGCTTCTTAATGAAAATCAAATCCGCAACAACGACGAATTCCGCAAAAGCCTGATCGACATAAACACTTTCATCGAAGAGATAAAACAAGAAACCGGGCAAATAGACGCAAGCTCCGTTGAGCACTACATTAATTGGGCATTCCGCGACCTAGCAAGGTATGACGAAACCATAAAGTCAGTAAGGCACCACCAAATTAGGGAGGTCTACCTTCGCAAGCGCAAAGAACTGAGAGACGCCCTGCTGGAAGGAATGCCGACTGAGGAATTTGTTGCTCTCGACGAAGAACTCGACGAGAGCTTTAGTGAAGATTTAGCTGTCGAAGACCGAGCGCGCTCAGCGCTTCATTAAAATTGAAGTGGCAATTGGGCACGGGTTCAAGGTCACTTAAGGTGCTGAAAGGGGCCACTCGCCTACTCTACGCCCTATCGCCCCAGATCACATCCAGTTGAGAGCCAGGCGGCCACCCAGGGCCCGAGGCAGCGACCTACACCAGGCATGGGATACAGCGCTGACAGCCCTGCCGAGGTGCGGTAAGGTAGCGTGGACAGTCACTCATCAGGGCTGTTTACTATGTGCTTTGATTTAGAATTACAACAGTAACAATGGATGTAATACAAGAGAACAATGGAAATTCTAACTTTAGAAAAAATCGAAACAGTTGCAATGAAGTACAACCTTGCCTTCGGCCCATCCACGATTGCTTCCGGCCCCAAGACAAAGACCTATAAGCTTGCCATAGGCTTCATCCTGTTAACCGTTGTCTTCATGGTCGGGTCTTTTGCTGCTCAGGTCGCAGACTCAAAGCTCACCCTACCCCTTTGTCTCATTGCTGCTATGTTCGAGCTAGTTGCTCTATACCTACTGGCACGCCGATACGAGCCGGAATACCGGCAGTTTATGCTCAAGAAGCATGGCATCCTGGGTAACGAGACAACCTACTCCCGCAGCAGGCTAGAGGACTATAAGAGTGCTTGGCTGAAGCGGCACCTTAATGCTTCCGAGGCTTCCTACTTAGAAATTGTAGAGAACCTCGAAAAAGTCATTAATCTAAGCAAAAGCTTTAAAGAAAATTCACTGACACTTGGTGAAAGCATCCTTAACCACATTTTCAGCATAAAGCTGTTTCGCGGTTTCTTCACCCTTGGTTTCGTCGGGCTCGCGATGACCGCAACGTTCAGGATATTGGACAACAATGAAAGCCTGAAGGCGCAAGCAGCTCCATACCTTCACAATCTCACAGCTTACACCGTTACCAGCATCATCCTTGCAATCTACTGCGCCGTAGTCTTCGGAATGGCTGCCTTGGCCTGGAGAGCCTCGCGGGACTTTTACCTCGAGCGTCGCAAGGGAAAGTGCTCGAAGAACTCGTTGAACTTCTGTGTCCAAGCCCTGTTAAAACGAGCCACCCTGCCAATCTATGATGCGAGGTTGACCAGTAGGGCAGCGGCTTAAGCTCGTCCTCGAGCCTTTCTGCGAAGGTCGTCGGCTTGCTACGAAGACTCCGCAACAGGATACGCACCTGATCTGCCGGGGCAGGTGCTATCCCCGCAAACGGCCATGTAGAGATAGAGCGTCCCATTCGCCTGGCGAGACAACCCTACTTCTCCCCCGAGCCTCTTGCCTAGCCCTTAGCTTTGACAACCGATTCAACGACTTTCCCTAGTAGCTCAAGCTCACCCTTTTCCAGCTTTCTGGCTTCAAGGATTTCTGTAGATTGATCTTTCTCAAGTGCGGAAACCTTCGAGAAATAGCAGTCGCTTTTCAGAAGCTCCATCAAATTGATCTTCGGTTCGGATTCAGCCGAGAGTATGAGCAGCGCACTGACTTCCTCGCGCCTTCTTGCAATCGACTCGTAATACCTAAACTCATCCATAGCCGATCGATACTGCCTCAAGAAGAAGAAAGCAACAAACTCAATAAAGAACAGTATCCCGAACTTTGGCGCCAAAAGCAGCAGCTTATCGATCAGCTGACCCGGCTCATTTAGAACGGGCGTCTGGATATAGAAAAAAGCAAGGCCGGAAAATGCCACCAATATACCGAGAAGTAGATATACGCCAGCACGCCCATAAATGCTTCTGGCCAAATTGCGGGAATTTTCAGCCTGATCAAACAAGAGATCCGTTCCGCTTGCCAAGCGAGAACGCTTTGCATGGCTACCGTCTGAACCATCTCCAGCCCTTGGCGGGGCTGTATGTTCTAGACTAACAGAAGCCTGATGGAAAGCCTTACCTTTCAGCAAAAACTCCAAAGGAAAGCTAGAGAATATTTGCCTGAAGAATATTGGAAACAGGATAAATAGCGCAGCTACAATCATTAACCCAAAATTTTCTTGAAGAGAATAATCAATAGCTTTGTACCCGTACACGTATGTCTGACGGAAGAACAAAAGGAATGGCACAACCATCCAGATAAGCATCTCGACAGACTGCGGGGGCGACCAACGTAATCTTAGAAATTTCACCGGCTTACTCATTTACACTAACTCAGACAATGAAAGTACTAAACATCCTCAAAGGGACGCTCTAGCGTATTTGATAAGTTATTTCACGATCATAGCTCAATGCCATCAGCGCAGACAATCTGTTCCGACATCACCCTGCTTGACTGCGGCGGCCTTCCCCGCCACCACCAAGAGGCGCGTCCACCTGGGCTGTTAAAAGCTAGGCGGCCACTCCGTGCCCGAAGCGGCGACATGTTCATTCAATAGGCGACACCTCCCTCGACAACCAAGGGCTTGGCAGTCACTCCTGGTCGAAGCTCAACGTCCTGCCGTGCCGACTAGATGTGCGCTTCGCCTTCGTGCCGGTATTGGGCTTGGCAGTGGCCTTCACACTGCTCTTTGCTGCCTTCTCATCAGAGCTCCGCTGTTCGAGTATCACGGTGAACCTCTTCACTCCCCTATCCTTAAGAAAGGTGGCCACGGTACTGAGATTCTTGAACACCCTGGGGCTTCCGCGCTGGGTGGTCAGGGTGTGCGCTAGGTCGGAGTGCTCAATCTGCAAAGTGAAGCCGCCCTCACGGGCCACGGCTCGGACTTTGCGCTTGGCAACCTTGAGGTGGAAGTCCAGCTGCCCATCGACAATCGGCAATTCGGCATCAGCCATATCAAACCCTCACTTTTGATTGCAAAATGCTAAAAACACTAATCAAAATTCATATTTTGATGAAAAACAAGATTCTTCAAAATACTAATGATCTGCGATGCGATCCCTCTGGAAGCCACGTAGCTTGTGGCATTGAGGTATTCAGCGTAAAACGCCTATATCTAGATACCCTCAGCGAGGTTCGAGTAATTTTGGCTTCATCGAGGAACGGAGCCTATTCCCATGACTGACCTGATTACTTTTGCCGAGAAAGCTTTCTCGACCGATCCACTAGTTCTCGCGCTTTGCATTTCTTTGGTACTTAGCTTGGCTTTGTTGAGGAACGGTAAATGAGTAAATCCGAGATTCCTGAGCTTCGCTGGGCTAAGATGCCCAAAGGCTGGGTTACCTCTGGTGGCCTTAAAAAATTCAGTGAGCTGAATGCTGAGAAGCACGTAGATCTGGTGGCGATGAACACCTCACTGGCAGCTTTGAAGGTGTACCTAGCTATCTGTACTCGGGCGAACTACCACACCGGCATAGCCAAGACGACCTACGAGGAGCTAGGCAACCTGGTAGGCCATGCACGGAATGTGGTTGGGCGCTCACTCCAGGTGCTCGAGGACGGCGGGTACATCCGCCGTGATACTGGTAAGCCCAGGGGCGGATCGCTGATCTACGTCGAAAATTGGCTCGAGGAAAAGAGCTTCTCCAAGATCCCTAAAAGCTGGCTCTACCATGGCCGTGGGCCCAAAAAAGACCAGTCGACTGAGAACCCAGAGACGACGCTGGTAAAGCTGAAGGCTTTTGGACTCAACAAGCGCCTCTCGCTGCAGGCACTCAAGATCTACGTCTTGTTGCTCGCGATGCGTCACCGTGATTACCCGGACGACGATGGCTTGACCGTGATCAGCTACGACAAGATCGCCGAGTACACCGATGTAGGCCGTCATGCTGTAAGCCCGGCGATCACGCTGTTGATGGAAATGAACCTGATTACTTTCCGCTCTGGCGACCCAGGCGGCAACGATGCCATGGACTTTAACCGGACTAACCGCTATCTGATCAAGGGCCTCAATGTGCGTTACCAAGGGCTGTCCGTTGCTACCTCCACCCACGTGCCTACACCTCGCGCCCCTGCTCAGCCTGAGCAGTCTGGCCAGTAGCTACGGAGGCCGCTGAGTTATGGCATATTTGCCCCCCTCGACCCCACCGCTTGCACCAAGGAAATGCATGGACACGATCGTCATCAGGTATCTAGAGCAGGTCAAAGACCAGGCGACGGATGCAATCAGTGTGTCTCTCTTGGGCAAAGAGACCTATAGCTCGATCTCCGAGGCGCTCATGCCTGGGAGCGGTGACTTCAAAGTCTTCTGCATCAAGAAATTCACCGGCGTTGCCAACTACCGCTGGTTTGTGGAAAGCGTCGAGCAGCTCACGGCTCCTGGCGTTGTTCCAGCCCAATTCACAGTGACCCTCAGCAAGATCTTCAATACAGTGCCCGAGGAGTACCTTCAGCAGACGCTGACGAAGACCGGTAGCTCACTGACGAGGATGGTTCAGCCTGGCACGGTGGTTGAGGTCGACTACGGGTTCATCCAGACCATCGGCCGTGAAGACGGCGTGCTCCGTACGAACAAGCGCTACTGCGACACCCTGCAGAAGGGTGAGATGCACAAGCGCCGCCTTGCGATCGTGGTAAAGGCTGGCAGGGGTGCTTGCCAAGTTGTCCCGGTTACCTCTAACGACCCAGGCATCGGCGACAAAACGTCCTTCCAGCTTTCGCGTGCGACCCTGGATCAGTTGCCGGCATGGGGGAATAGCGGCAAGGACAGCTGGGCAGTCTGCCAAATGGTGGAATCGGTATCCGTCAACCGTATCCTGCCGCCAGTGACTGAGTACCGGGTACGGGGCCAGACACGCCGAGGCCGTAATACTCACTACACGTTGCGCCTTGCTGAGGCGGAAAAGGCCCTGCTGAAGAATTCACTGCTTCATACTATCGGGGTCACGGACTACCAGCAGACCAAAACGAGGCTGGTGGAGACCCGCGATCAGCTCCAAGCACTCACTACCGTAGCAACCGATTTGGAAACGGCGATCGCTCGCATCGCTGCCCTCGAGGCCGAACGCAGTGAGCTGTTGCTGTACCAAGAGGTCGCCAGAGATTGGGGGAAAGGCTTTGGCGAAGGCCAACTGGAAGCAGCTGTCGGTGATCTGAGAGAGCTCTACAAAGCCATGGCTGAAGAGGATTCACCACAGAAGATGACCGCCTAATCGGAAGTCGAACAGCCAATCTGTTTGACATAGTGATTCCCGGGCGATAACATTTTGATCACTGGCGAGGAATGCTGGAGCAGTACCAGACCCCCGCGACGGCCTTCGGGCATATACTGCAGAAGAAAATCGCTTCACAGAAAACCGCCTTTTGGGCGGTTTTTTGCTTTCTGGGCTAACACCACGACCCGCCCCCTGGGCAGCCCTGCCTACCCTTCTCCCCTCAAGCGCCTCCTCGCCCAGGATCGAAAACCTATCGCGGCATGAGGACAGGAGCCCTTTCGCTTGATCTGTTTGCCGGCCCAGGCGGCCTCTCCCAGTCCGAAGCAGCGACCCATGCATAGCATTGGCTACAAGGCGGTCGAGCACTCCATCATCAAGGAGAGCTGGAACGACGCCTAAGATGATGGCCATCTACCACTGCTGACTTCACAATATGTGGAGTTTTACACGGTGCCATATTTCGCTGCGGGCGCTCATTCCAAGTAGGCTTAAGACCTTATCAACCGTGGCCTACAGCGGCCTGAAACGTACTCGGCGTCAAGCCACTTTACGACGCTTCCGCCCCTCAAAACGCCGGCAGCTGCCGAGGTTTTTCCACTTTAAGTGGTTGACATAGTGTCGCCCGTTGCTCAAAAATGATTACCGAGGGCTCAATAAGAGCAGGGCTGATCTGGCTCATGGCGATATCGACAGATCAGTGTGGATTGCGCAGGTCGCCACCTGTGCGGTAGCGGTAACCGGCCACAATGGTTAGCTTCCGACCCCTTTCAGGCAGCTTTGCCTGGACGTGCTAAGCAAGCGCTGCGACTACCAGCCCTCAATGACTTCTCTAAAAAGGCGCCTACGGCGTCTTTTTTGCTTTCAGGGTGCCCACTTTCATCGCACTCTGCTTCTTCAAGACTCTGTACGCTGTCACCACAGAGTAGAAATTCTCGCCAGCCGCATCCAGCTGCGGTGACAGGATAACCACCCCCTTCGCACCCCGGACGATCGTCAAGCGGTAGCCATCACGGGTCTGGTATCCCTCACATAGAATCTGCGCGCCTTGCGACAAGATACCGGCCACAAAGGTTGGAACATCCTCGATCGCAGAGCAGCCAACCTTGGCCAGCTCGTGACCATGCCCCTCCCAAATATGGCGAACACCAAAGCCCTTACCGAAGCCATGGTGCTTACCTACCCGCAGGTAGATCTCGCCGCCAGGCACCGTAAGGTTTCGGCTCGCGTAGGATTCGATGTAGCCATAGGTGAGCAAGCCGGTAACCGGGTGCGGAACGCAGAGCTCTATGTCCAGGGTCGCGTAGTCAAACAGCGGCGCAAGGGGCATCAATGCAGTCAAGTGATCTTCATCCAGTGGCAGTCCCCTGCGGGCGTGCCTTTATTTTGCCACAGTTTCTCAAACTGTTCTGATTGCCCCCTTTCGCCACTGCCTCGACCAAGTAGATGGTTAAACTTGAAAATACAAGGCACCCAATTGACTTTAGTCTTGACAGATGGCTAACTAGAAAATACGATCGGGTACTTTTTTTACTGTCCTACAGGAGGGGGCGGGCCGCCCCCGCCCCCCGAGGGCCAAACACCAACACCACAAAAACA